>CAZCTI010000054.1:0-12131 GCA_964501385.1 uncultured Clostridia bacterium | reverse complement strand
GGTGCATGTGTTATTACAATTTCAGGCTTTGCGTTTTCTATAGCAGCTTGTGGCGTTACACCGCATGCCCAAAACACTGGTATTTCTCCATTTTTTATTTCTACAGCATCACCATAATCAGGTTTGTTAATATCCATAATTCCAATTTCTTCAGGACTTCCTGAATGTATTGGAGCACCGTGTACATGAGGAAATTTTCCTGTTATTGTATATGCTTTTTCTACATCATCTTTTTTCATTGGTCTCATACTCACAACATATGGTCCGTTGAAAATACCGGCAGGTTTACATGGAATATTAGTTTTATACATTGGAACATTACAGCCCATAGTTATATGTCTTACTTCTATACCTTCATTCACCAATGCTTCTTCAAAAGAAAAACTGCAGCCTATTAGAAAACAAACTAAATCATCACGCCAATATTTCTTTGCATTATAGCATTCATCTGTTTTAACACCATTTTCATAAATAAAATATTTGGGTATATCTGTTAAAATATTTGCGTTATCGGCAATTTTCTTTGTAATAAAGCTTCCTGGTTCTGTAATTTCAAGTATGGGGCAAGGCTTTGGGTTATACTGTGCATACAATTTAAAATCTTCTGCATATTTTTGAGGAAGTATAACCAAGTTAGCCTGTGCATAACCTCTGCCCATACCTGCAGTAGGAGTAGTTATTACTTCTTCTCTTATTAATTTTCTAATTTCTTTTGGTGATAAGTCACTATAATAACTAATTTCTATCATCCCTTTCATTATCGCTTCTATGCATAGCTTAATTCTTTTTCCGCCAATTCTTTTAATTTATTATATACAATGAGGTTTTCTTCATAAGAAATTCCGTCCACTGAAATTTCCCTTTTTTTGCTGCAACCGTCCACAGCACCTGCTTTTACAATTTCCTTCATTAATTTTTCATATTTATCATCATCAATCATAAGGGTTTTGTTATTTAATATTGATAATCCTGCACATATGCCAAATGCTCCCCAATTAGAAACTCCTGCTACAATAAGATTATCCGTTTCAAACTGAGCACAAATAATTTCTCCTTTATTTACATTAGTCTTTACTACATCCTTTATTTTTGCCATACCCAATTCATTGCCTCCATCTCCTACTGCAGACGTGGATATGTTATTTTCTTTTGCCTTGATAAAAAGAATATCTGTATTTGGACAAAAACATGTGATATCCTCACCATACATGGAATAACATTTGTTATCCAAACTTCTTCCCGGACGCTCGATTGCAATAATATGATCAGGCTTATATTTGTTAACTAATTCTTCTGATTGTTCATCAGTTTTGTCTTCTCTAAAAATATATATTTCTGTTTTAAGCTGTAAGGCTTTTGCACCGGCACGGATAAGAGCTTCTGAATATTTATCGGTTACAATTATTGGTTTTTTATTTAACATTTTTAGTGCATATGCTAATGCCAATGCACCGGGTGGTCCGTCTGTTTCCCCTATTTCAGCAGATTTTACGGGAAACCCTGTAACAATTACAATTGTGTTGCTTAAATTTAAAGAATTTACACAGTTTTCCATCTGCCTATGCAATTTTACTTTTTCAAGCCCTCTGTTGCTTAAATTATATTGAATTATTTTTTCAATTTTATCAAATTCATTTGCGTAGCTTACGGTTTTAAAACTTCTCACATAGGTGTTTTTCAATTTTTAATTCTCCCTTTTTATTAGTTTACATAATTTTATTTATGTAAACCATATTCATCAAGCAGTCAGCCAAATGTACACCCCTACAATGTAGTTATTCCAATTGTAGAAGAGGCCCGCTGTCTCCCCAAAAAATCAGGTTTACATAATTTAATTTATGTCAACCAATCCTTTCAACTGATACACTATACATTGTGTCATTTATTTTAATGTTGTAGCTTTCTATATTTAAATTATTTTTATTAACTAGTGCTGTATTTAATATAGCAAATTTTTCTTCCAATTGTTTAAATAATCTTTGTGCCTCGGAAAGACTTACTTTTTCAAATACTATTGTATCTCCCGGCTTTGCTTGTGCTATTTTAGGTAAATCAACGGTTATCACATTACCTATCTTTGTATACCCGCCTGTAGTCTGCCTGTCCGCCATCATTATTATAGGATTTCCTTTACTTGGCACCTGAATTGCACCCATAGCTATGCCGTCAGATATAATGTCCGCACTGTCCTTATGCTTTATTACAGCACCTTCCAAGGTGTATCCCATTCTGTCACTATTGTTGGTAACTATATATTCATTGGTAAAAAGCGTTTCAATTCCTTCATCTGAAAACGCATCCTCTTGGGGTCCTAATACAACCCTTAATTTTATAATTTTGCTGCCATAATCATAAAAACTATCTGTTTCTCTTCCAATAAGATTAGAATGCGATAATGAGGGTTTTCCTATATTTAAAATATCATCTGCCTTTAATGCTCTTCCTTCATGTCCACCTATTCCTGCTTTAAGAAAAGTAGATTTACTTCCCATAACAACTGGGACATCAATGCCTCCGGCAAATGCAACATAGCATCTGCATCCTTTTTTAATTCCTTTAAAAGTTAATATGTCTCCTGTTTTCACAAACACACTTTTATTGTTACTAATTGGAATATCATTTATTAAAGGTTCCAAATCACCGCCGGTTATGGCAATCGCTGCATCATTTAAAAATTCTATTTTAGGACCTACTATAGTTATTTCAAGCAATCCTTCATTTTCATCATTGCCTGCTAAAATATTTGCTAACCTTGCAGCCACATAATCCATTGCACCTGATAAAGATACACCATACTGCTGATAGCCGTATCTGCCTAAATCCTGTACAGTAGTAATTAACCCTGGGCTGATAATTTTAATTTGACCCATTTCTAAGCACCCCCTTTTCGAGAAAGCTTATATTTATAAGTATTATTTTTTATTTCTTCTTTAATTTTCATGTACTCATCTTCATCAATGCTTTTAAAAACAATGTAGTTTCCTGATTTTAATAATATGGGGTTTTCTCTCTCAGGATTAAAAAGTTCAACCGGGGTGCTTCCTATAAGCTGCCACCCTCCGGGACTTTGCATAGGATAAACTCCTGTTTGCTCACCTGCTATTCCTACAGAGCCTGCAGGAATTTTCGTTCGTGGAGAACTAAGTCTTGGGGTAGAGATTCTTTTATCCATTCCCCCCAGGTATGGAAATCCGGGAGTAAACCCAAGCATATATATTAAATATTTTGCCGATGTATGGATATTGATAACCTCTTTAACTGATAAATTGTTGTGCCTAGCAACATTTTCTATATCAGGTCCGTACAGTCCGCCGTACAGAACCGGTATTTCAATTGTTTCAGGTGACAGAAGCTCAATATTATTTATATTTTCTTCAATCCTTTTTAATAATTTTACTAATTCTTCAAAATCAATTATTAATGGATTATAATGTATCATCAATGAGCGATATGTTGGAACCACTTCATTAATGCCTGATATTTTATTGTTTTCAATTAATGTAGTTACTGCCCTTATTTTTTTATTTACTTCTTCATTTATTACATTCCCAAATTCCATGTTAAGGGCTCTGTCACCACATATTAAATATTTTGCTTTTTCATACATATTTATCTCCTGATTATTTAATAAAGCTGTGCATTGACATCACTGTTATACCCTCATTTTCCATTGCTTTTCTAATTTCTTTAACAAATAAAACAGCAGACGGATTGTCCCCATGCACACAAATTGTATCAGCCTGGATACATACATCATCTCCTGTTACAGAAGTAACCATTCCTTCTTTAACCATTCTAATTACTCTATTTATTGCAACATCCTTATCATGTATTACGGAGCCTTTAATATTTCTTGAAACCAATGAGCCATCAGCATTATATGCCCTGTCTGCAAATACTTCATTGGCAACCTTAAGTCCCACTTCTTTTCCGGCCTTTATCATTTCACTGTTTGCAAGACCTACTAAAATTAATTCCTTGTCTACTTCATAAACAGCTTCTGCAATTGCCTTTGCCATTTGAGCATCCTTTGCAGCCATGTTGTAAAAGGCTCCATGTGGTTTAACGTGCTGCAGTGTAACACCATGTGCTTTAGCAAATGCCCACAATGCACCAATTTGATATTTTATATAATTTTTTGTTTCTTCGTAAGTAATTTTTATTTCCCTTCTTCCAAATCCCATTAAATCTGGAAATCCGGGATGAACTCCTATGGCAGTATGAAGCTTTTTAGCTATGACAACTGTTCTATCCATCACCATTGCATCACCACCATGCCACCCACAGGCAATATTAGCAGAAGTAATGTACTTTAATACCTCTTCGTCCATTCCTAACACATAATCTCCAAAACTTTCACCAATATCACTGTTTAAATCAACTCTATACATGTTAACCCCCAAAAATATATCAATATTTCAACTTTCATTCAATATACTAAACAAGTTTATTATATAATAATTTAATAGTTTATACAAGTTTTTAAAACTGATTATAATTAGTGCTACTTATAGTCTGTAGACTTATAGTAGTCATATGCTAAGATTAAATGGGAGGTTGTTTATGGATATTATTAAGGTGTTTGCATCAAATGTTAAAATGTATAGAATAAAGGCAAACTTATCTCAAGAGAAATTTGCAGATAAATGCGGAATGCATCGAACATATATCAGTGCAATAGAATGTTGTCGTAGAAGTATCTCATTAGAAAACATTCAACGTATTGCAGATGCACTTGAAATTGATACATACAAATTGTTTATTGATAATAATAATAAAAATAATCTCAAATAAAAGAAGAATTTTATAAGAATAAATAAAAATAACAGGAGGTAAGTAATGAAATACGTTATTAGAAATCAAGATATTTTAGCTTATAATGAAATCGAAGCTGTCTCCTTTCCAAAATACACCTCTCAGTTAATTAATTGGGCAAATCAAAATGCACAAGGAACCAGGGCAAAAATTGTAGGTCAAATGTCTGATTTATTTCCTGAATTCATTAATTCAGCAAATAATATTACTATAGAAGATTGGAAAGATTGGTATTTAAAAAGATATCCCGATGCAATAAATAATGCAACAGAAAAAATATATGAACAAATACAAAATCTTCAAGAAGCTATAAAACTTATTGATAAAGAAATGGTTCATGATTGGGTTAATGATTTAGTAATTAATAAGACTTATAATGGTCTTTATGTTCAAAAAGCAATATTGGCTTCATTAGCCCAAAAATTAAATAAAGAATACAGACTTGCAAATTCTTCCGAAGAATCTGTTGGAATTGATGGCTACGTGGGGAGAGAACCATATTCAATTAAACCAATTACATATAAAACCATGGGACGTCTTTCAGAAATCATAAATATTAAAATGATATACTATAATAAAACAAAGACAGGCATAAATATTGAAGTAGAAGAGTAAATTGGAGATGCTTCCATCTCCGATTTATTATTTAGATAGAGAATTCATGAATTTGTCTTTACATGAATAATCATATGATGTATCGACATCCACATAACCTGTCCTAATTAAATGATTATTAATAAATGTTCTATTATCCAAATATAAATAACACAAAAGATTTTTATTCTTATCATATTTGATTGTATCAAACTTCATAAACACTTTTCTTTTATTAAACTTTTCATATAAAAAATTTATTGCTTCAGTTATTGTTTTTTTATTAGTTTTAACTCCAATAAGCTTGACTTTAATTCCATTATTAAGAACAATTTCTTCCGGAGACAATATTTGACTTACCGTAAAAAGGTCTTCTCTTTTTTTTGTACTTTTATCAATCTTTGAGCCAAATGTAAGTTTTTTAACATCTATTTGTTTATCCATCTTGTGAGGATCATGAAATATATATGGCAAATCATTAAAAGAATATTTATCATTGTTATTGTCTTCAATAAAAACTACTTGATTATCAATCAAACTCAATTGATCTCCGCCCATTTTTTCTTTAATAATTGTTGCAAAATCCCTATTAATTTCATAACCTACTGAGTTTCGGTCTAAATTTTTAGCTGCTAAGGATGTTGTTCCACTCCCCAAAAATGGGTCAAATACTGTTTCTCCTACAAATGAAAACATTTTAATGAGTCTTTTTGGCAACTCTTCCGGAAACATTGCAATATGTCCATTTTGTCTGGCTCCATAAAAGTTCCAATGAGAAGAAAAGTATTCATTCCATTCTTCTTTTGTCATTTCAGATGCCTTTTTTTGCTCAGGTGTAGGTTTTGGAGCATTGCCTAATTTTTTAAACAATAAAATAAACTCATAATCCATCTTTAGGATTCCGTTTCTTGGGTAAGGATAGCTTCCCATGATTGCCCCGCCTCCACTTGTATTCATTGTAGTGGTTTTCTGCCAAATAACTGCACCCATATAATCCATTCCCAATGATTCACAAAACCGAATAATTTCAGTGCGAATAGGTATAACTTTGTATCTGCCATAATAAACGGAACGAGCAAATTGGTCTCCTATATTTATACACATTCGGCATCCGTCAGAAAGGACACGATAGCATTCCCTCCAGACCAAGTTTAAATTATTTATGTATTCTTCATAGCTGTCATTAAACCCAATTTGATCTTCTGTGCCATAATCTTTAAGCTGCCAGTATGGTGGTGAGGTGATTATCAACTGAACTGACTTATCAGGTATTTTGTTTAATTTTCGACTGTCCCCTATTACAATTTTATGTTTAGTCATGAATAAACCTTTCTTTCTAATAATTATTAAAACATTATTTGCTTGTTCATCAAATGCATTATATCATTATTATAAAACTATATCAACAACACAAGTTTTAAGAATGGATAATTGTTCTATGTTTAGTTTAGTTATATCGTGGTATAAATATACTAAGGCAGAGATATCGCTAATAGTTGAAGTAGTCATTGAATTTGCAAGTCAACTTCTGCTGCTGTTTTAGTAATTTGATGAACAAAATATTGGAACAAATCGATAAGATATTCGTCATAAATAAAAAGAGGTGAAAAATATGAGCAGAATTAAAAACTTTATAAGCAGTATAGGTTCTAACCTTAAAGCAACAATTTACAGGTTTCCTATGACATTGATTTTTTTACTGTTACTAACTGCAGTAATGTTTATAGTAATAGAAGATTTTTCATACATGGATCAGGATATGTTGTTAAGAATAATGTTTGCTGGAATCTTTGGTGCATTTTTAGTAACAACATTAAAATTTTTTGTAGAAAGATTTGATAGTCTTAAAAGATATACACTGATGTTTTATGGATTAGCTGTAGTTTTTGCAGCAGGATACTATTATTTTATGACTGATGACAACTTTTCCAACTCAATGTTAATACACTTGTTGGTAATAATATTTGCATTATTTGCAGCATATTTGTACCTTCCTTCTGCAAAAAATGTATTAAATTTCAGTGATGTAGCACTTGCACATTTTAAAGCTACTTTTACATCCATATTGTACGGCATCGTTTTATATCTTGGCATTGCAGCCATAGTGGGAGCAATAGATATACTCCTTTATGACATTGATTATAAGTTATATGCACATGCAGCAAATATAATTTTTATTTTCTTCACACCTGCTTATTATCTATCATTGCTTCCGAAATTTAATTCAAAGAATGATGATGACTGGCATAAGAAAGAAATTTCATACACTTATCCAAAATTCTTGGACATTTTAGTTTCATATATAACTATACCGCTTATAACTGCATTTACGGCAGTATTGATTATCTATTTTATAAAAATCTTAGTAACCGGGGTGTGGCCGGTAGGTCAGGTAGGTCCTATGGTTTTGGGATATTCTGCAGTAGGTTATTTCATTTATATTTTAGGTTCAAACTTGAATAACAATTTTTCTGTGTACTACAGAAAATTGTTCCCAATAGCTCTCATACCATTGGTGTTAATGCAGATGGTATCAGCATATATACGAATTGAAGCTTATGGATTTACTGAATCAAGATATTATGTAGTATTGTTTGGAGTATTCTCATTAGTATGTGCAGTTATGCTTTTGATTACAAAGAGGAAAAATCCAAACACCATTGTTCTTTTGTCTGCTTTATTTGCTTTAATATCAATAATTCCTCCTGTAGATGCTTTCACTATCTCCAAAAACAGCCAACAAAACAGATTAGAGGAAATATTAATCAGGAACAATATGTTAATAAACAATGAAATTGCAAAAAGACCAAATTTAACAAATGATGATAAGTATGAAATAACAAATATATCAAATTATCTATATGGCATGGGTTATTTAGATGACATATCCTGGTATCCGGCTGAAAATATTGAAAATTATTATACTAATTTTAAAAATATATATGGATTTGAACAATTTTATGACAGAGGATACCCGATTAATGAAGACACGGATTATTTATATGCAGTGCTTGATTTAAATGAAGTTATTGATGTTAAAGAATTTGATGTATTTTTCAAAATCAATATTTATAACAATAACAAAGTCCCTGTTGAAATGGGTGAATTTAAACTGAATGATAAAACTTATAAAGTTATGCAGCAGTCTGATGATAAGGGTAACTTAACAATATTAATTAATTACAATGATAATACGATTATGGAAATTCCAATGGAGGAATTCATAGATGGATTGTTCGATAAATCAAATGAGCCTAAAGCAATGATGACCCAAGAGAATTTAACAATTCAAAATCAAAATGAAAAGTTAAAATTCAAATTACTTATCAACAGCTTATCTGTTGACAAGTCATCAGATACAATTTACATCAATGGAGATGCATATGTATTTGCAGTTGAGCCTTAATAAAGCCAGGGGGACACTTCGGTGTCCCCTTATTATTATCTTATTAGTTTAGGTAAATCAATATAGGACTTAAGCTCTTGAAGCTTGCTGTATGAAAGAGGAGGCACTCCATCCAGCCTATATTTTATTTTTAATTCTTCGTATTTATATACTCCTAGGGTATGATATGGCAAAAGCTCTATCTTTTTAATCAGCTTATGGGGAAAAGTTTTTACTTCTGTCTCAAATTCATCCATGTCTTCCTTTGTATCATAACCAGGTGTTACAACATGCTTAAGCCAAAGTTCCTTTTCATTTTTAATTATAGCCTCTTTAAATTTAATAAAAGAATCTATATCTTTGCCGGTTATACTTTTATACTTTTGTGGATTGCCATGTTTAATATCAAGAATAACTAAATCCGTATGTTTCAGTATTTCATCATAATCCCCAAAACCAACCCCCGATGTATCTATAACAGTGTGAATACCCTCATTTTTGCAAAACTTGAGGCATTCTAACAGAAATTCAGGCTGCAACAATGGCTCACCTCCTGAAAATGTTATACCCCCGTTGTTTTTAAAATATGTCTTATATCTTTTAGCAATTTCTACAACTTCTTCAGAATTAACAATATTTCCGCCTGTGTTACCATCTGCACCTATCCTTAAATTCCAAGTGTCAGGATTGTGGCAATAAATGCACCTTAATTTACATCCCTGAAAAAATACTATCATTCTAAGCCCGGGGCCGTCCAATGTGCCTAATGACTCTATTGAATGGATATATCCCTTAGTCATTTTTTATATCCTGTCATGAAATGTTCTGCCAATTACATCTAATTGTTGTTCTCTTGTTAGCCTGTTAAAATTAACCGCATATCCGGAAACCCTTATAGTCAGATTCAAATATTTGTCGGGATTCTCCATGGCATCATACAATGTGTCCTTGCTTAAAACATTCACATTTATATGATGAGCACATTGAGCAAAATAACCATCAAGTATATTTGACAAATTATCTATTCTATGCCTGTGCATTTTCCCCAATGTATCCGGAATCACCGTAAATGTATTTGAAATGCCGTCTTCGCAAACATCCTTGTATTTTAGTTTTGCAACTGAATTTAAAGATGCAAGTATACCGTTTTTATCTCTTCCATTCATAGGGTTTGCGCCGGGGGCAAAAGGCTGACCTGTTTTCCTCCCATCCGGAGTTGCTCCGGTTTTCTTCCCATAAACTATATTTGATGTAATAGTAAGCACTGAAAGTGTATGTTTTGCATTTCTGTACGCAGGGTGTTTTTTAAGTTCATTAGTAAAAAATTCAAGAACTTCTTCTGCAATATTATCAACAATATCATTGTCATTACCATACATAGGGTATTCACCTTCAATTATAAAATCCTCCGTAATTCCATCTTCCCCGTAAACAGGCTTAACCTTGGCATATTTTATGGCACTTAATGAATCTGCTACAATTGACAACCCCGCCACTCCAAAAGCCATAAGCCTTCCCACATTATAGTCATGAAGTGCCATAAGTCCAGCTTCATAAGCATATTTGTCATGCATGTAATGGACTATGTTCATTGTATTAACATAGAGCTTGGCAACATACTCCAAAACTTTTTTGTAATTTTTAAGAACATCATCATAATTTAATACATTTGAATTTATTTTATCTATATTGTCAATTACCTTTTCTTTGCTTATTTCATCTATACCGCCATTAATAGCCATTAAAAGTGATTTTGCCAAATTGCATCTTGCTCCAAAAAATTGCATGTCTTTACCAATTCTCATGGCTGAAACACAGCATGCAATGCCGTAATCGTCACCGTAAAGAGGTCTCATAATATCATCATTTTCATATTGAATGGCTGATGTTTCAATGGACAGCTTGCTGCAGTATTTTTTGAACCCTTCAGGTAATTTTTCTGACCATAGAACTGTCATGTTAGGTTCCGGTGCAGATGACAAATTTGTCAATGTGTGCAGGAATCTGAATGATGTCTTGGTAACTAAGGTCCTGCCGTCAAGTCCAATTCCTCCAAGTGCTTCAGTTACCCAGTTTGGGTCTCCTGCAAATAATTCATTATATTCAGGAGTTCTTAAATGACGAACCATCCTTAATTTAAGAACAAATTGATCAATTATTTCTTGAGCTTCTTTTTCAGTGATAATTTCTTTTTTCAAATCTTTTTCAATGTATATGTCGATAAATGTACTTGTCCTCCCTAAAGACATGGCAGCACCGTTATTTTCTTTAACCCCTGCCAAGTATCCAAAATAAACTGCCTGAATAGCTTCTAATGCATTTGAAGAAGGCTTTGAAATATCTATGCCGTATTTTAAAGCCATAGATTTCATTTTATGCAATGCCTTAATTTGCTCTTTAATTTCTTCCCTTGCTCTGATGTTTTCTTCATTCATAGGAAATGTAATACTTTTGTATTCTTCATTCTTTTTCTCAATTAAAAAGTCTATTCCGTACAACGCAACTCTTCTGTAATCTCCTATGATTCTTCCTCTACCGTACGCATCAGGAAGACCTGTTAATAGCCCTGTACTTCTTGCAGAAATTATTTCAGGAGTATAGACGTCAAAAACACCTTCATTGTGAGTTTTTCTGTATTTATGAAAAACATCCGTTAAATTTTTATCTGCATAATAATCATAAGCATCCAAGGATTGTTCCACCATTCTAATTCCTCCGAATGGATTCATCATTCTTTTTAGCGGTGCATCCGTTTGAAAACCCACAATTATTTCATTTTCCACGTCAAGATAACCCGCCTCAAAGCTGTCAATTCCGGATATACGCACTGTATCAACATCTAAAATACCTTTTTTAAGCTCTATATCCATCAACTCTGATGCTTTTTTGAACAATTGTTTTGTTCTTTCTGTAGCTTCTGCAAGAAATTCTTGGCTCCCTTCGTATGGATTGTAATTTTTTTGAATAAAATCTCTTACGTCAATATTTTCTGTCCAATTACCTTTAATAAAATCTTTCCACTGTTCCATAGTACCTCCCAAGTTATTGTCACCTGAGGGCATACGCAGTCTTGTTCACAGATTTGCTTACTCGCTTTCGCTCATGCAAATCTGGAACTCGTTGCGGTTGACCTACCACCATTTTTCTGAAAAAAAAACTCAGAAAAATGGGGTTAGGGCATACAAAAACCGCCCAGGCTTAGCCCAGGCGGTCGACTTTTAATTTTATTCACACTCCCTCGTGGTACTCCACTTTCCGCCAGTCATGTGATATTTATATATTACAATACTCTAATTTTTTTGTCAATGATTTTGTCCTTGTTAACAAAATTACATAG
>CAZCTI010000053.1:3913-12217 GCA_964501385.1 uncultured Clostridia bacterium | reverse complement strand
AGCAGAGCATAATCCTTTTGTTACAATAAGATAATTTAAGGAGTGTGTTAGTATGCCAAGACAAGCAAGAATATTCAGCGATACAGGTGTTTATCATATTATGATGCGCGGTAACGATAAAAGAAGGATATTTCTTGATGATGATGACAGAAGACGTTTTATTTTTACTCTGTTTGAAAAAACTTCTGAAGAAAATGCAGACATTTATGCTTATTGTTTAATGAACAATCATGTTCATTTATTGTTACATGAAAAGGAATATAATATTGCAAGATTGATGAAAAGAATAAATGTAAGTATTGCATATCACTTCAATAAGAAATATAAAAGAGTAGGGCATTTGTTTCAGGATAGATTTATAAGTGAGATTGTAGATAATAATGATTATTTGTTGGCAGCTGTACGGTATATACATAATAATCCAGTAAAAGCAGGTATAGTAAGTTCGCCGGAAAAGTATTTGTGGAGTAGTTATAACGATTATATCAGTGCAAAAAAATTCAATGGCTTAATAACTGAAAAAGTATTAAATGTTTTTTCTGAAAATATATCAGAAGCAATTGATCAATTTATTGATTTTAGCAGTTTGGATTGTAATATTAAATTTATTGATTTTATAGAAAAAAGCAATGAAGAGTTAAGAATAGAACAAGAAAAGAAAGCTATGGAAGCTTTAGATAATATTTTATTATTAAATGGACTATGTATTAAAAATTTATCATTAAAAGAAAACCACAACATAAGAAATAAAATAATAGTTTACTTAAAAGAGGAATTTGATCTTTCTTCAAGACAAATAGCTGCAATGATAAATATAAGTAAAGGAACAGTGTTAAAAATATGGAATGATATGAAGGAGGGGAATTTTTAATCTGATACCTGTTGGTAAAGGTGTCCAGAGAGAACCGTCCCCTCTGGGCTTTGTTGGAAAGGTGTCCGGAGAGAACCGTCCCCTCTGGACTTTTGGAGGAGAAATGGAACAATATTTTACTCAAAATCCTGCAACTGAAAAAGAAATTTATAAATTTGACTGGAATGTAGGAAAAGAAGTTTTTAATTTTTATACAAGCAACAGCGTTTTTTCTAAAAAGGGAGTAGATTTTGGCTCCATGCTTTTAATAGAAACAATTTTAAACGAAAATAAAAATTTTAGAGGAAGTATTTTAGACTTGGGTTGTGGATATGGCCCATTGGGTGTTATTGCTGCAAAAATATTAAAAAATTCTTTTGTTACCATGTGTGATGTGAATGAAAGAGCTTTGGAATTGTCAAAGATGAATGCAAAGGAAAATAAGGTTGATGATAGGATTAAAGTTATTGCTTCCTCTGCTTTTGAAAATATTAAGGATAGTTATGATATTATCATGACTAATCCGCCAATAAGGGCAGGGAAAGATGTGGTGTTTTCATTCTATGAAGGAGCATATGTACATTTAAACAATGGTGGTAAATTGTATGTAGTTATTCAAAAGAAACAAGGAGCTCCAAGCACCAAGGCAAAACTTGAAAGCTTGTTTGGGAACTGTGAAATAGCAGATAAAAAATCAGGGTATTTTATTCTTAGAGCAGTAAAAGAATAGCCAATAGGAACTGAAATGCATAAAATTTGACCAGGGAGAACCGTCCCCTCTGGGCATAAAATTCCCCTATGGTCATTTTTTGTGTTGTTTTGAGGCGAAATAGTTTACTTCAGCACCAGTTAAAAAAATAATTGACAAAATATAAATCCATATAATAAATACAAATAGTCCTGATAAATTGCCGTAAATAGAATTAATATAAACAACCCTTGTACTTACATATCGTGAATATATGTAGGATCCTGCTATTGAGCCTACAGCTGCAAAAATAGCACCGGGAAACGCATAGGAAAATTTGACTTTTTCATAAGGTAGAAATTTGTAAGCTGCAGACAAAATAATGAATATTACAAAAAATGAAAAAGTAAATCTCAATATATCAATTAATAAGAAATTATATCCATCAAATATGGTTATTTTTTTAACGAAAATTAATAATGATCTGCCTGCAACTATTACAGTAAAAACAATTTGCATAGAAACCATTAATGCTAATGTAAACAAAATTCCCCGTAATCTTAAAAATAAATAATTCCTTTTTGTGTTAAATCCAAAGGCAATATTGATTCCATTTATAATGGTTGCACTTCCTGAGGTAGCCGACCATAATATTATTAACATGCTTATAGTTAAATAAGGCTTGCTGCAGCTTCCTACAGAGTATTTAAGCACACCGTAAATAATGCTGTAAACCTGTTTAGGAAGCACTGCAGATAATGAGTTTAAAAAATCGTAAATGTATGTACTGTAACCACACATTAAAGATATTGCAAGAATTAAAAATGGGAAGATACTCAAAATCAAGTAGAATGATAATTGAGCACTTAATGTTAAAATATTATCTTCCAATGTCTTATTTATAAGTTTCGTAGTAAAAATTAAACTTTTTTTAATCATTAATTCACCCTACATTATTATAAACAAATTGTACATATTTATTATGTTAAAATTTTATCAAGAATTTGCTAAAATTACTTGATTATGTTTTCTTATAATGTTATAATGTTATTAAGAATTAAAGACAATTATTAATTGGAGGATTAAATGGAAGTTAAAAAGATTTGCGTAGTTGGAACAGGTACAATGGCTAAAGGTATTGTACAAACATTTGCTCAAGCAGGATATCCTGTTATAGTTAAGGGTAGAGCAGGAAAAACATTTGACACATTAGAAGCTACTATAGGCAAAGGCCTTGAAAAAATGGTTGCCAAAGGCAAAATGGAACAAGCCAAAATGGATGAAATAATGGGGAATATTACTAAGACTACTACATATGAAGAATGTGCAGATGCAGATTTATTTATTGAAGCAGTTGCTGAAGACATGGCTACAAAACATGTTATGTTTGGTGAAATTGAAGCAGTAGCTAAAGAAGGTGCAATTCTTTCAACAAATACATCATCATTATCAATAACTGAAATTGCTGCAAAAGCAAAAAATCCGGGCAGAGTAATAGGAATGCATTTCTTTAATCCAGTTCCTGTAATGAAGTTAATTGAAATAATTAAAGGTAAACTTACTGATGATGAAGTACACGCCGCAATATTTGATTTATCTCAAAAAATAGGCAAAACTCCTGTAAGTGTTGATGAAGCACCAGGATTTGTTGTAAATAGAATATTGATACCAATGATAAATGAAGGTGTTGGCATATTGGCTGATGGAGTTGCTTCAAGAGAAGAAATAGACGCTGCAATGAAATTAGGTGCAAACCATCCTATGGGACCATTAGAGTTAGGTGATTTAATAGGACTTGATGTATGTCTTGCAATAATGGAAGTTCTTTATAATGAATTTGGCGATCCAAAATACAGACCTCATCCATTACTTCGCAAAATGGTAAGAGCTAATTTACTTGGAAGAAAAACAGGTAAAGGATTCTACGATTACAGCAGATAGTCATTAAAATTTACGTATAATAAAATATATCAATATTAAAGGAACGGTTATTCTGTTCCTTTTTTAGTGTGCCTAAGCACATTTGGTTAATTCCCCTGCATATATAAGATTATTTAAATATAAAATGGGATAGAATAAATATATTGGAATAAATAGCTTGAATTATACCAATTGATTAATTATAATTAGGTTTATTAATAAATTACTATTTTATACTAAAATGTAGTATACTTAAGATATAAATTTACGGGAGGGAAATATGAGCGAATTTAATAATGAAAATGAAAACAGAGAATCGGTTAATTTCATTCAAAAGATAATTAATGAGGACCTGGAAAAGGGCACTTACGGTGATAGGGTACATACAAGATTTCCTCCGGAGCCTAACGGCTATCTTCATGTAGGCCATGCAAAGTCAATATGCCTAAATTACGGATTAGCCAAAAAAAACAACGGAATATTTAATTTAAGATTTGATGATACAAATCCAACAAAAGAAGATGAAACATTTGTTGAGTCAATCATTAAGGACGTTAAGTGGCTTTGTTCTGATTGGGAAGAAAGAATTTTTTATGCTTCAGATTACTTTGGCAAAATGTATGATTATGCTATTGAACTTATAAATAAGGGATTGGCTTTTGTTGATGATTTGTCGGCAGATGAAATTCGCGAATACAGAGGAACTTTAACAGAGCCTGGTAAGGAAAGCCCATATAGAAACAGATCTATTGAAGAAAATTTAGATTTGTTTATAAAAATGAAAAACGGGGAATTTAAAAATGGTGAAAGAGTTCTCAGGGCCAAAATTGATATGGCAAGTCCTAATATTAATATGAGGGACCCTGTTATTTACCGTATACTTCACGAATCACACCACAACACAGGAGATGAGTGGTGCATTTATCCAATGTATGACTATGCTCATCCCTTGGAGGATGCCATTGAAGGTATTACACATTCTGTGTGCACTTTGGAATTTGAGGACCACAGACCATTTTACGACTGGGTTCTAATGAATATTGATGATTTTAAAGATGCTCCCACAAAGCAAATTGAATTTGCCAAATT
This sequence comes from uncultured Clostridia bacterium, assembly GCA_964501385.1. Classification (GTDB taxonomy): domain Bacteria; phylum Bacillota; class Clostridia; order Tissierellales; family Sedimentibacteraceae; genus Sedimentibacter. The sequence continues at coordinate 7,670 of CAZCTI010000053.1, read as the reverse complement.
ATTTTTATCAAAGACAATGATGGGTAAAAGATATTTGAAGCAAATGGTTGAAGAAGGTTATGTGGATGGATGGGATGATCCTCGTATGCCTACAATTGCAGGCTTAAGAAGAAGAGGTTATACTCCGGAAGCCATACAGAACTTTTGTGAGGCAATAGGTGTATCAAAAGCCCAAAGTGTGGTTGATATTGCAATGCTCGAATTTGCCGTAAGAGATGACTTAGGACCAAAAGCAAAAAGAACAATGGCTGTATTAGACCCTATTAAATTGATAATCACAAATTACCCTGAAGATGAAGTTGAATATGTAGAATCTGAAAATAACCCTGATAATCCGGACATGGGAACACGTATGATTCCTTTTGGCAGAGAATTATATATAGAAAGAGAAGATTTCATGGAAGTTCCTCCAAAGAAATATTTCAGACTCTTTCCCGGCAACGAGGTAAGGCTTAGAAATGCATACTTCGTAAAATGTGTAGATTTTGTAAAGGATGCAGATGGCAAGGTAGTTGAAGTACATTGTACTTATGATCCTGAAACAAAAAGTGGCTCAGGTTTTACGGGCAGAAAAGTAAAGGGAACACTTCACTGGGTTTCTGCAAAGCATTGTATTGATGCAGAAGTAAGGCTTTATGATTATATGATGGAAGATGAAGATTACGACAAAACAAATTTCTTGGAGAAATTAAATCCTGAATCTAAAATTGTATTAAAACACTGCAAGGTTGAACCTTTAATGAAGGATTTCAAAGTTGGTGACAGATTCCAATTTTTAAGACACGGATATTTTATGATTGACCAGGATACAACAGAGGATCATTTGGTGTTTAACAGAATAGTTTCGTTGAAAAGCAGCTTTAAATAGGTGTAGACATAAAGCTTTGTCATCCTGAGCGTAGCGAAGGATCTCAGGTTTTGAGATTCTTCACATGCGTTCAGAATGACGAGGGCTACGCCCTCAAAGGCTGATTTATAGCAATGATAGAGTAGTTGGTGATAATTTGAATATAGATGAAATAGTTAAAAACAGTTTAACAGAAAATAAATTCATATATAGTATTTTTACAACCCCAAGAGGTACTCCCTACAAAAAAATAACTGTCAGACCAATGCAAATTAAAGGCAAGGATTTTGTACAGTTAGAAAAGTTTACCGATACGCAAGCATTTCACGAAAATCTAAATCTTGAGGATGCTTTTGATGTGTTGATTAATATGGTCATGAATGAATACCGCAATATAAATTTATTTACCTCAGATGCAGATTATCAAATAATGGTTAGTAAAAAAGGAAATATAAAGGTTACACAAAAAAACCCGTCAAAAAAATTAAAAAGAGAAGAACATAACAAGCAAAAACAATACATAATCAATGAAAACGAGCCTTGTGACTTTTTATATATCTTAGGAGTAATGAACGAAGAAGGTCAAGTTTTTAAAAAGAAATACGATAAATTCAAACAAATAAATAAATTTTTGGAAATTGTTGATGATTCATTGTCTGACAAAAATATTAAAGATGATTTTATGATTATAGATTTCGGATGTGGTAAGGCATATCTTACATTTGCATTATATTATTATTTTTATTACATAAAAAATATAAAAGCAAAAATTATCGGCCTTGATTTAAAAGAAGAAGTAATCCTTTTTTGTAATGAAACAGCGAAAAAGTTAAACTATGAGAATCTTAAGTTCATGTATGGAGACATACGTGATTTTGAATATAAAAATAAAGTAAATATGATAGTAACTCTTCATGCTTGTGACACAGCAACAGACGCAGCTCTTATAAAGGCAATTGGTTGGGACTGCGATATTATTTTGTCTGTACCATGCTGCCAACACGAATTTTTCAATAAAATTGAAAATGATAGCTTAAATCCAATGCTCAAGCATGGACTGATAAAGGAAAGAATGTCTTCCTTAATAACCGATTCGTTGAGAAGTTTATTTTTGGAAACAAAGGGATATAAAGTTCAGCTGATGGAATTTATTTCAATGGAGCATACACCAAAAAATATATTAATTAGAGCTGTTAAAGCAAATAAAAATACAAAGACAGCAGAAATTGAATACGAAGAATTTAAAAAATTCTGGAATTTAAATGACCTGTTTATCGAAAATCACTATAGTAAATTAAATGACTAAGTTTCAATTACTGTTATGAATACACGTAGTGTCATTGCTATGAATAAACTTCGCGTTAGTGTCATTCGCAACGAAATCCCAATTTATGCGACGTTAGGAGCAAATAAATTGGTGATTGAGACTGCGTAATCTCATCTTTTAAAACATGAGATCCTTCGTTACACTCAGGATGACATGAATATGTTTGTTCATATCTATATGGGGGATTTCATGGATAATAAAATAGAATTTAATAATCATGACAGAGAAAAATTTGAATACATATTGGACAATATTCCTGATGCCATAACAATTGTTGATAATTATGGCAAAGTAGTATTTTTTAATACAACTGCAGAAGAATATTTCGGAGTTAAGAAAAAGGATATAGTAGACAAGGATTTAATTGAGTTTTTCCCTACAGCAATACTTCCAAGAGTATTAAACGGCAAAATACCATTCTACAATATTTACAACAGCCCTCGTGAAAGCAGCTTTGTAGTTTCTAGTGCAGTTCCACTTTATGATAAGCACGGTAATATGATTGGAGCATTGGCAAGGGACAGAGATATTACAGAAATTGTAAGATTAAGTGAATTATTAAATAAAACTCAGTCAAATTTACTGAAGCTTGAAAAAGAATATTCAAAAATAACTTCCGCCGGAGAAGCATATTTTTCTAAAATAATAAGCAATAATGCATCTTTCATTGAAATAATCAATTTATGCAAAAACATTTCAAAAACACCTTTGAATGTATTGCTAAAAGGAGAAAGCGGAACAGGAAAGGAACTGTTTGCAAAAGCTATTCACTATGAAAGCGGCAGAAAAGGTAAGTTTATTCCCATTAACTGCAGTGCCATACCAAGAGAATTATTTGAAAGTGAAATTTTTGGATATGAAGCAGGAGCCTTTACAGGAGCAAAAAATGAAGGTAAAAAAGGGAAATTTGAAGAGGCTGAAGGGGGAACCATATTTTTAGATGAAATAGCTGATTTACCATTAGACCTTCAGCCAAAACTTTTAAGAATATTAGAAGATGGTGTTGTAACTCGTATAGGCGGCAATAAGCATAAGAAAATTGATGTAAGAATAATTTCTGCTACCAATAAGGATATAAGGGAGCTTATAAACGAAGATAAATTCAGAAAAGACCTTTATTACAGATTAGATATATTTCAGGTAAATATTCCTCCTTTAAGGGAGAGGAAAGGAGATATAGTAATTCTTGCAAATAAATTCCTTCAGGAATTCTGTATGGAACAAGGTATCAATATAGTTGAAATTCCGGACGAAATACTCAGCATTTTTTCTGAATACAAATGGGAAGGAAATGTAAGAGAGCTTAGAAATGTTGTGCAAAGGTCTGCAATTATAGCATCTCAAAGAGGTAACAATAAAATAGAAAAGGAATTTCTTCCTTCATATTTACAGAATATTGAAGTGGATGAAATAAATAAATTTATTAATATTAATGAAATAGAAGGCTATACAGGACTTGAAGAATACCTTGAAAAAATAGAGAAAAGAATAATCGTGAAAACCTTGGAAGAAATGAATTACAATAAGACAGAAGCAGCAAAGAAATTGAAAATTCCAAGGGCAACACTGTATTATAAGATGGA
>CAZCTI010000053.1:0-3813 GCA_964501385.1 uncultured Clostridia bacterium | reverse complement strand
CAGAAGCAGCAAAGAAATTGAAAATTCCAAGGGCAACACTGTATTATAAGATGGAGAAGTTTAATGTTGGGGGACACACCTCTAAGGATGACAAATGAACCAAATAGAAAGGAAAAGTATGAATAAAATAAAATTAGCTGCAATATCAGCTTTTGGTCTTGAATCAATTGTTCAAAGAGAATTAAAAGACTTAGGTTACGAAAATATAACTACAGATAATGGCTGGATGTATTTTGATGGAGAAATACAAGATATATGCAAAACAAATATTCATTTGAGATGTGCTGACAGAGTAATGTTGATTATGGGACAATTTGAAGCATTAAGCTTTGAGGAATTATTCGATAAAACCTTTGAGCTGCCATGGGAGAATTGGATTACAAAAAATGGTAAATTTACTGTTAAGGGGAGGAGCGTTAAATCCAAACTATATAGCACACCTGACTGTCAAGCAATTGTAAAAAAGGCGGTTTCCAAAAAACTTTGCGAATATTATGATGTAGAATGGATGCCTGAAGATGGAGCAGAATTTACAATATTAGTGTCCATTCACAAAGATATTGCAACAATTTCAATAGATACTACCGGAGCAAGAGAAGGTTTATTTAAAAGAGGGTACAGAGAAAAATCAATGACTGCTCCTATAAAAGAAACAATGGCAGCAGCATTGGTCAAGCTAAGTTATTGGAATAAAGACAGAGTTTTGTATGACCCTATGTGCGGCTCGGGGACAATTGCAATTGAAGCAGCTTTAATAGGCAGAAATATAGCCCCCGGTTTAAATCGAAACTTTGCTTCCATGGAATGGCCTTTGGTTAAAGAGGAATATTGGAAAGAAGCAAAAATTGAAGCAAGGAAAAATATTGATTTCGATTCAGAAATTAAAATATATGCTTCCGATGTAAGTGAGAAGGCTATTAGAATTGCGGAGGAAAATGCAATCGAAGCAGGTGTTGATGACTGCATAGAGTTTTTTGTGAAGGACGTAAATCACATTGATAAGCCTATGTGCCCCTATGGTGTTTTAATAACAAATCCACCTTACGGCGAAAGAATAGGGGATGAAGAGCAATTATCTAAAATTCATAAAAAGTTAGGTCAGGTTTTTGGCAGAGACAAAACATGGTCAGTATATGTAATTACTTCCTCTAATAACTTTGAAAAAGAATTTGGCAGGAAAGCAGACAGGAAAAGGAAACTTTTTAATGGAGATATGAGAGTAGATTACTTTCAATTTTATGGGGATAGACCCGAGTAAAAAAAGATGAGATCCTTCGCACCGCTCAGGATGACAAATTGCTCGGGTGTAAGCTGTAACATAAAAGATTGATTTGTAATTATTTTATCAAAAAATATTGAATTATATTTATATTTATTGTAAACTTAAATTATGTAAATATATGTTTGATTTTTTTTAATATTGTGTTATTATAAAGACTACAATATTAAAAGGTGAGGCAAATATGATTGATGAAATAAGTGCAGGAGGTATTGTTTTTTTTAAGAACAGCATATTGATGTTAAAAAAATTTAACGGAGATTGGGTTCTTCCAAAAGGCAGGGTTGAAGAAAATGAATCTTTGAAAGAAACCGCCTTGCGTGAAGTATATGAAGAAACAAAAGCCAAGGTAACTCCTATCAAGTATTTAGGGAAAATAAGTTATGAATTCAGCCGCACCTGTTACCTTGACAAAATTCATATAAGAAAAGAAGTTCATTGGTTTTTGATGATAGCAAGAAATATGAACTGTACAGCTCAGAAAAATGAAGGATTTGTAGAAGCAAAATTTCTACCATTCGAAAAATCATTGACAATTGCCCGATATGACGATGAAAGAAAAATTATTAAGAAAGCTGTAGATGATATTACATTTCACTCATATGAATAGGTGATGCCATGACATTTTCCTCTAAAATTAAAGATGAATTATCTCGAACAGAAATATCGGATATATCAAGCGCTAAAGCTGAAGTGGCAGCATTTATCAGAACAGTAGGATATATTACTATTAAAGGTTTAAATAAGGTGGAATTTGAATTTTCATCAGAAAATGCAGCAGTTGCAAGACGAATATTCAAGGTTTTAAAAATAGGTCATGATATAAATGCATCAGTCAGTGTATCAAAAAGCAACAGACTTAAAAAGCTGAATAATTATATAATTAAAATTGACGAAGATTTAACTAAGCAATTTCTTAGAGATGCGATAATTGCAAAAGACAATGATTTTAATATAATGAATTTTAGCTATGATGTGCCTAAAGAATTATTGCAAAGTGACTTGTGCAAAAGAGCTTACATAAAAGGTTCATTTATGGGAAGCGGTTCCATAAGCAACCCCGAAAAGTCCTATCATGCTGAATTTGTAAGTAACAAGGAAATACAAAGCAAAACTCTTATTGAGCTTTTAAATGGATATGGAATAATCGGGAAAAATATTTACAGAAAGAATAATTTTGTAACTTATATTAAGGAAAGCGAACAAATTTCAGATTTATTAGCTCTTATGGGTGCAAATAACGCCGTTTTAAACTTTGAAAATATACGGGCTGTAAAGGAAACAAGAAACCAAATAAACAGAGTGATAAATTGTGAGACTGCAAACCTTGACAAAATTGTTGATACATCAATGAGGCAGATAAACAATATCAAAATTTTAAAAAGACATAAGGTAATTGACAAACTTCCGGATAATTTAAGGGAATTGGCATATTTAAGACTTAAACACAGCAATGCAAGTTTAAAAGAACTTGGACAAATGCTAAATCCTCCCCTTGGGAAATCAGGAGTAAATCACAGACTAAAAAAAATAGAAGAAATTGCTGAAGATTTAATCGAGCATGAGAAGAGAGGTGTAAAAAGTGAGATCACAAAAAGTAGTATTAAAAAATAAGATTGGCCTGCATGCAAGACCGGCGGCTATATTTGTTAAAAAAGCAAGAAACTTTGACAGTGAAATTATAATCAAAAAAGGAATTCAAGAAGCAAATGGTAAAAGCATTATCAGTATAATGGCTTTAGGAGCTATGAAAGGTGATGAATTAGTAATCATCACTAAAGGCTCTGACGAGGACAAATGCATTGCTGAATTATCTAATTTATTAGAATTTATGGAAGAAGAAGAATAAAGAGGGTGATGCCCTCTTAATTTTATGTAGGAGATAAAATGGAAAATAAAGTTTTAGCTATTGTTGACGGTAGAGAAGTTAAAGAATCAGATTTAAATAGTTTAATGAGAAATTTAGGGCAAAATGCAGCTTACTTCCAAGGAGCAGACGGAAGAACAAAGCTTATTGACGAACTGATAATGCATGAACTAATGTATTCAGATGCAGTAGAGAATGATTTAGAGAATGAAGATGAATTTATTGAAGTATTTAATAATATGAAAAAGTCAATGCTTCAGCAATACAATCTAAGAAAAATGTTTAATCAAATTACTATATCTGAAGATGAAGTAAAAGATTTTTATGAAAAGAATAAGTATATGTACAATAGACCTGAAATGGTTAAAGCAAGCCATATATTAGTTGATTCAGAAGAAAAAGCAAATGATATATTAGAAGATATAACAGATGGTTTATCTTTTGAAGATGCTGCTAAACAATATTCAAGCTGCCCTTCTAAACAAGAAGGCGGAGCCTTAGGACAATTTGGAAAAGGCCAAATGGTAAAGGAATTTGAAGATGCTGTATTTTCAATGCGTGTTGGTCAAATTAGTGCACCTGTAAAAACACAATTTGGATATCACTTAATAAAACTTACTGATCACATGCCCGCTAAAAGTGCAGAATTTGAAGAAGTTTACCAAGA
>CAZCTI010000052.1:0-12229 GCA_964501385.1 uncultured Clostridia bacterium | reverse complement strand
ATTGCTGATTTAAGGTACAAGCAGCAGCAAATAGAAAATGAAATCAAGGAAATCCGTCAAAAAGCGGATGCTCTTAAGGGTGAAAAGAAAAGTATAGAATCAGAAATTAAGATTCTTGACAGTGAGCTTAGAGCATTAACTTTAGAAACAGAAAAACAAGAAGTTCAAAAGCAAGAGATTAATATGCGCATAGCGGAATCAGAACAAAAAATTGCAGACCTTATTAATGAAATAGACGTTAATAATGAAATATTGGAAGAACGATTAAGAGTAATGTATATGAATGGAACCGGCGGATATTTAGAGATTATACTCAATGCCGAAAATCTTATAGATGCATTAACAAGAGTAGATATGATTCAATTAATCGTTAAAAGTGATGTTGAGTTATTAAAAAGTATAAATGAACAAAAATTAGAGGTTGAAGAATTAAAATTAGCCCAGGAAACAAGAAGGCATGAGCTGACTGCAGTAATAAACGAGTTAAATGCAATGCAAAATGAAGTAGTTGTAGCTTCTCGTTCAAAGGAAGTATATATGGAAAGCTTGCAGGATAATATTGAAGAAATTCAAAGACAGGAAGCTGCTATGGAAGCCCAGTCAAAACAAATAGAAAAAGATATTTTAGCGGCTCAGCGTGCTGTTGAATATGCAGGTGGCGTAATGACATGGCCTGTTCCCGGTCAATACAGAGTAACATCTGAATTCGGAGGAAGAATTCATCCTATAACAGGTGTATGGTCAACACATGGCGGAACAGACATTGCTGCACCATACGGAACACCTATTGTTTCTGCAAATGCAGGGGAAGTTATTTTTTCAGGTTATCATTATTCATACGGTAATTATGTAATAGTTGACCACGGTGGCGGAATTGCAACATTGTACGGACACTGCTCCAAATTATTGGTTAGCAAAGGACAAGCAGTTTCCAAAGGAGAAAGTATAGCTCTTATTGGTTCCACGGGAGAGTCAACAGGAAACCACCTTCACTTTGAAGTGAGAGTTAACGGAGTAAGAAAACAACCTATGGAATATTTAAAATGATAAAAAAACTATTCGCAAGGGCGAATATTTTTTTTATCATCCTGAGCGAGAGCGAAGGATCTCATGTCTTAAAAGATTAGATTCTTCACTGCGTTCAGAATGACACTGACGTGAGGTTTATTTATAACAATGACACGACATTAAATTAAGGCTCTTCTTTTTGGTTCTTCCATTAACTCATCCAATTTTTCTGCATTCATTGTTTCATTTTTCAACAAATATTGTGCAATTATATCCACCACAGTTTCGTTTTCTCTAATTATCAACATAGCTTTGTCATACGCCTCTTGTGTCATTTCTTGCGCTTCTTTATTGATGCTTTCTAAATAATACTTTAAAAGTCTTTCGTCAATGCAGGTATTTTGAGTATTTTTCCCCATGCCATAGCTGCAGATTATTTCATATATAATATTTGTAGATTCTTTTATATCATTTGAAGCACCGGTTGATATTTCACCTATAAATATTTCTTCCGCAGCTCTTCCGGCAAGAAGAACAGTCACCTTATTGCAAAGTTCGTTTTTTGTATAAAGAAACTTATCTTCTGTAGGGAATTTTAAAACATATCCCAAAGCTTTGTCCCTTGGAATTATTGAAATTTTCTGAACCTTATCAATATTTAATATTTTTGCTGCAACCGCATGACCTGCTTCATGGTATGCAACAATTCTTTTTTCCTTGTCTGAAACAGTAGAATGCTTTATTTCCAAACCTGCTGCAATTTTTTCAATTGCAAATTCAAAATTATCATTATTAATTTTTTTGGATTTATCCTTAATTGCTTTAAGAGCTGCTTCATTTGCAATGTTTGCAAGCTGAGCACCTGAAAAACCATGAGTCTTAATGGCAATATCTTTAAGCTGCACCTTTTTATCGAGTGGTTTATTTTTTGTATGAACTTCCAATATTTTAAGTCTTGAATGATAATTGGGGTTTCCTACATATATTTTTCTGTCAAACCTTCCGGGTCTAAGCAATGCTTCGTCCAATAGGTCCATCCTGTTAGTTGCTGCAATAACAATTACATTGCTGGCATTATTAAATCCGTCCAATTCAATTAAAAGTTGATTTAGAGTTTGATCTTTTTCATTGTTGCTTTCAGAATTTCTTTTAGCACCGAGTGCATCAATTTCATCTATGAAAATTATGCTGGGAGCATCTTTGCGGGCCCTTTCAAATATGGTTCTTACTCTTTTGGCACCCACACCTACATATTTCTCTACAAATTCTGAGCCGCTTGAATAAATAAACGTAGCTTTTGCTTCTCCGGCTATTGCTTTTGCAATAAGCGTTTTGCCAGTTCCTGGAGGCCCGTATAAAAGTATGCCTCTTGGAACCTTGGCATCCATTGAGCGGTATTTGTCCTCGTTGTTCAAAAAATCAATTACATCCATTAAATCATCTTTAATTTCCTCAAGTCCGGCTACATCGTCAAAGCCTATTTGGATTTTTTGCTCTTCGGTTTTTTTCTTTTCAAAATATGAAGCAGATGATACTGTTTCATTTGATTCTTCTAAATCAAAATCTTTTCCTTGTTTTTTTTTCATATAATTTAACATTGATTTAGATAAAAATAATGTATATAATATTATTGGTCCTATATATAGTAATAGTAGTTTTATATTTTGAGGCATTGCTGCAAATAAAAAAATATATACAATTAAGAAAATTATCAATGGGAAATATTTAATTTTCATTTTACCTCCTTTGTAAATGTCGTATTAAGTAAAGTTTTACTGATGTATTTATCTTAACCATAACAAAAAAAGTTATGACATAATAAATAAAATAATTGTTGACATTTATTGTTAGGTTGTATATACTGTTAAAGTATTAAAGAAGAAGTAACCGCTTCTCACCTTGCGGCGTTTTAAAAAAACTGTTAGTAGGGTTAAAAAATAAATGCAATAATTTGTATTGTTTAAGATAGCGGGTATTTGGCTATCTTTTTATTTTATAGCGGTAGGCCTTACGCAGATAATCCTGATTTGCACGACCAAAGGGAGTGAACAAATTGTTTATGGAGCCTGCGATTTGGGATAGAATTGAATTAAACAATTTAAATTTTTAGGAGGGATGAATTATAAAAGAACTTCAAATCAACGAGCAAATTCGTGAAAAAGAAGTAAGAGTTATTGACTCTGATGGAAGCCAGTTAGGTGTAATCAGTACAAAAGATGCTTTAAAAATTGCTGAAGGCAAAAAACTTGATTTAGTGAATGTATCCCCTACTGCAGAACCACCGGTTTGCAGAATAATGAATTACGGGAAATATAAATACGCTCAAGCAAAAAAGGAAAAAGAATCTAAAAAGAAACAAAAAGTAATAAGTGTTAAAGAAATCAGAATGACACCCAATATTGAAGATCATGATTTAGCTGTCAAGGCAAAGAATGCATCAAAATTCCTTGAAGATGGCGACAGGGTAAAAGTTGTTGTGCGCTTTAGAGGAAGAGAATTAGGACATATGGATGTAGGCAGAGAGGTATTGATGCAGTTTGCACAGTTGACATCTGAATATTCTACAATAGATAAACATCCAACTGTTGAAGGCAAAAATATGACAATGTTTTTGACACCGAAAAAATAACATTAAGGAGGAACTGTTATGCCAAAATTAAAAACAAACAGATCAGCAGCAAAAAGATTTAAAAAAACCGGAAGCGGTAAAATAAAGAGATCTAAAGCAGGAAAGAACCACTTTACAGGAAAAAAAGCTTCTAAATCAATTAGAAACTTAAGAAAAGGCACACTGATTTCAGAGGCAGATGCAGGAAGAATAGGCAAATTACTACCATATTAATATAAGACACAGGAGGAAATAAAATGGCAAGAGTAAAAAGAGCCGTAAATGCTAAGAAAAACCACAGAAAAATATTGAAACTTGCTAAAGGATATTACGGAGCAAAGAGTAAATTATATAAAACAGCAAACCAAGCAGTTATGAAGTCCCTTTCATATGCATATGTAGGAAGAAAGTTAAGAAAAAGAGAATTCAGACAGTTATGGATTGCAAGAATTAATGCAGCAGCAAGACAAAATGGATTGTCATACAGCAAATTCATCAATCTTTTGAAAACGAACAATATTGAAATAAACAGAAAAATGCTTTCAGAAATGGCAGTGTATGACCCTGCAGGATTCACAAGCTTAGTTGAACAAGTAAAGATGGCCTAAGCCTATTTTTTCGACCCAAAGGTAGAAAAAAAGCGGTAGGTCATTCGCAATAATTCCCAATGTATACTGCCAAAGGGAGTAAATACATTGGTAAATGAAACTGAGAAGCAAATTAATTAGCCATGGGGACTGTATAATTACAGTCTTTTTGTATGCAAAATTATATTGTAAATTTGTATTGAAGTGCTATAATGTGATTACCCGCTTTAAGGAAGATACATATAAAAAGGAAACATTTAAGAGGAAATATGAAAAATATATTTAATATAATTCACAAAATTAAAAAGAATCCATATTTAATATTTTTATATGGTTTTGCAGCAATTATTTTAACAGGAGCAATACTTTTAACTTTGCCCATATCATCTAATGACGGTAAAAGCGTGGGATTTATAAATGCCCTTTTTACTGCCACTTCAGCCACCTGCGTAACTGGGCTTGTTGTAGTAAATACAGCTTCCTATTGGACTGTTTTTGGTAAAGTCGTTATAATGTTGCTTATACAAATTGGAGGTCTTGGGGTAATGTCTATGACCGCCCTTATTTCATTTTTTATTGGTAAGAAAATTTCCTTAAAAACAAGACTTCTTATAATGGAAGAACGAAATGTAGACGAATTGCAGGGAGTTGTACGCCTGACGAAAAATATACTTTTATTTACATTTGGCGTGGAGCTTATTGGTGTTTTATTATTCTCACTTGTATTTATTAAAGATTATGGTGTGGGAAAGGGTATTGCTTATTCTATATTTCATGCAATTTCATCATTTTGTAATGCAGGTTTTGACTTAACAGGAAACAGTATGGTTAATTATGTGGATAATCCCATTATTACATTGGCAGTATGCGGACTGATAGTAACCGGAGGTATTGGATACTATGTATTTTGGGATATTCATGCAAGCAAAAGATTTAAAATGCTTACCCTTCATTCAAAATTAGTATTGATTATAACCGGAATATTGCTTTTGGGAGGCAGTGTTTTAATGTTTCTTTTAGAATATGACAATCCCGGCACAATGGGGAATTTAAGTATATCAGGCAAAATTAACGCATCAATATTTCAAGCAGTTAACCCAAGGACAGCAGGGTTTAACTCTGTACCCTTGGAAAATTTAAGAATGTCAACAGTAGCAATTTCAGTTGTGCTTATGTTTATAGGAGGCTCTCCTGCTTCTACAGCAGGTGGAATTAAAACCACAACCATAGGTGTTCTTATAATATCATTTTATAATTTGGTAAAGGGAAAAGAAGATGTGGAGATATTCGGAAGAAGAATTATGCCCGAAACTACAATCAAAGCATCAGCCATATTAATATTATCAATGATACTCATAATTGTAAGCTCAATTATACTTTCGGTAACAGAGGAGAACGCAGGTTTTGATTTTCTTGAAATAGTATATGAAACAGTATCTGCTTTTTCCACAGTAGGTTTAACAAGAGGAATTACTCCGGTTTTAAGCAATGCAGGAAAACTCATTTTAACAATGATTATGTATATTGGAAGGGTGGGACCTATGACAGTTGCATATGCATTTTTAAAGAAACAAAAATATATTGGTAACTATACTTATCCTGAAGGAAAAATAATTATCGGGTAGGAGGAAATATGAAACAGATAATAGTAATAGGGTGCGGAAGATTTGGCACATCCGTATCTAAAACATTAACTAAATTAGGCCATGATGTTATGGTAATAGATCAAGACCATGAAATAATTAAGGAAATGGCAGAACATGTAGACCATGCAGTACAAATGGATGCATTGGATGAAGCATCATTTAGAACAATAGGACTTAGAAATTTCGATGTTGCAATAGTAGCAATAGGTTCAGATTTAGAAGCATCTATAATGGCAACTTTGATTGCCAAGGAAGCAGGTGTTCCCACTGTTATTGCCAAGGCTCAAAATGAAATACATGGGAGAGTTTTAGAGAAAATTGGTGCAGACAAAGTAATATATCCGGAAAGGGATATGGGTACCAGAGTTGCATATGGATTAGTAACTCCAAACATATTAGATGTAATTGAGTTCTCCGATGATTACAGCATTGTTGAAATAGTAGCTTTAGAAAGTTGGGAGAATAAAACTATCAGTGAACTAAATCTTTCAAGACAGCATGGTATGTCCGTATTAGCTATCAAGACAGGAGAAAAAATAAATATTGTACCAGCCTTTGATGCGATGATTAAAAAAGATGATATAGTAGTGATTTTAGGCAATAATGCAAAATTGAAAAAAATCAGTGAAATTGAGTAATGGCTTGTCATCCTGAGCGAAAGCGAAGGATCTCATCTGTTCAAATGTCTCCGTACTTGAGATTCTTCACTGCGTTAAGAATGACACGCTGCTTCGCAGGTTATTTATAGCTATGATAAAGAGTTATTTATAGCAATGACACGGTTCATCAAAATGACAATGATGAGGATATTATGGATGTAATTAAAAGTAAGGATAACAGTAAAATTAAATATGTGAGAAACCTAAGCTTAAAGAAATTCCGAGATGAAGAAAATGCATTCACTGTTGAAGGGATAAAGTTTGTTATTGAAGCTATCAATGAAGAAGCAGATATTAAATTCCTTCTTATAAGCGAGGAAGTACAAAACAGGGATGAAGTTAAACAAATCATCGGATTGGTTAATTTAAACAATGTAGCAATGTGCTCCGAACAGGTGTTTAACAGTGCAGCAGATACGGTCAGCACTCAAGGAGTGCTTGCTGTAATCAATAAAAAAACCACAAATAAGCAAGATGTTATTGATAACTATAATTTTATTATAATGTGTGACCGCATACAGGATCCCGGCAACTTAGGAACCATTTTTCGTATTGCTGACGCATTTGGACCCGCTGCCTTATTATTAAATAAGGGCTGTGTAGATGCTTTCAACCCTAAGGTTGTAAGGGCTTCTGCAGGGGCTGTTTTTAGAGTTCCCGTTATTATTGATAACTCGGATTTAGAATTTATTAACATGGTGAAAAATAAAGGTTTTTATATTGTATCAACTGTAGTTGACTCTGAATATACTTTTGATAATATGGAAAAAAGAAATAAAATTTGCATAGTAATAGGAAATGAAGGTCAAGGAGTGTCACAGGAAATTATAGATAATTCAGATATTTCATTAACCATAAAAATGACAGGGAGAGCAGAATCCCTCAATGCATCAGTGGCAGCTGGCATAAGTATATATGAAATTAGAAAAAAGTTGTTGAAATAATTTTTTCTATATAGTATAATCTGCGTTATGGGGACGCAAGAGGAATGTCCCCGTACTTGGGATAGTCTCTGCAGGTAAGAGGAATGTCCCAAATATAAAATTTAATACATAGGCAATGATAAAGAGTAGTAAGTATAAGAAAGTGTTTTTTAGAGAATAATCATCATAGGCTGTAAGTGATTATAGACATTTATACTGAAGTTTCGCTTTGGAGCTTGCAAAATGAAACAAAGTAGTTTTGCACGGAAAAACCGTTATTAAAATGAGGCTTTTAATACAGCAAAGGACTTTCCTTGTGCAATTTTAAAAGCATAAAAGAGTGGTACCGCGGACTTCGCCTCTTATGAGGATGGAGTTTTTTTGTTATTTGGTTAGGTATCCCCATACCTTTAAAAAATGGGGTTATGTCATACAGGAGGTTTATATGAAGGAGCAATTATTTAAATTAAAAACTGAAGCATTAAGACAGTTAAAAGAATGCAATGATAATAATGATATTGAAAAAATTCGTATTCAATATTTAGGTAAAAAAGGTGAATTAACTTCAATTTTACGTTCCATGGGCTCATTGTCCGACGAAGAAAGGCCAGAGATGGGCAAATTGGCTAATGAGGTAAGAGCCATCATAGAAGAAGAAATTAAAGACATGAAGGAAACAGTACACCAAAGGGAATCCGAAAGCAGGCTTAAAACAGAAACATTGGATATAACAATGCCCGGAAGAATTCCTGTAATAGGTAGAAGACATCCTTTGATGAGAGTAAAAGAAGAGTTGGAAAGTGTATTTATGAGAATGGGATACGATGTTATAAGCGGTCCTGAAATTGAAACTGTCAAAAACAACTTTGATGATTTAAATGCACCTTATGATCATCCTTCAAGAGATTGGTCAGATACATTTTATATTTCTGAAGACTTAATACTTAGAACACATACATCCCCCGTTGAAATAAGAGTTATGAAGGAAGCTGTAAATGAAGGAAAACTTCCGATTCGTATGGTTTCTACCGGCAGAACATTCCGCTTCGATGATGTGGATGACACCCATTCTCCAATGTTTCATCAAATGGAATGCTTGGTTGTAGATAAAGGCGTTACTATGGCAAACCTTAAGGATTCAATTGACCAATTTGTTAAGGAATTGTTTGGCAGCAATATGAAAACCCGCTTCAGACCTCACAACTTCCCATTTACGGAGCCAAGTGCAGAAGTTGACGTATCCTGTCATATCTGTATGGGTAAGGGATGCCCTGCATGCAGCGGAACAGGTTGGAGTATGGAATTATTAGGCTGCGGAATGACTCATCCAAATGTACTTCGCAACTGCGGTATAGATCCTGAAATTTATTCAGGATATGCATTTGGAATGGGAATAGACAGGGTAGCCATGGTTAAATACGGAATCCCAAACATCAGGTTATTATTTGAAAATGATGTAAGATTCTTAAAACAATTTTAGGAGGTTTGTATGTTAGTACCTATTAAATGGATGAAACAATATGTAGATATCAATACCGATGATAAAACATTGGCTGATAAATTAACACTTACCGGCTCTCATGTAGATGCGGTAATCGATTATAACAAGAAAGTAAAAAATGTTCTTACGGGAAAAATTTTAGAAATAAAACAACATCCCAATGCTGATAAATTAGTAATTACACAAATAGATATAAATGCAGAGGAACCTGTTCAAATTATTACGGGAGCAAAAAATATAAGAGAAAATGATATAGTACCTGTATCCTTGGAAGGTGCCGAGCTTCCCAACGGCTTAAAAATTAAGAAAAGCAACTTCAGAGGTCTTCCTTCATATGGAATGATGGTTTCCTATGAAGAATTGGGATTTGAAGATAAAGTTATTCCAAAGGAATCAAGAGACGGAATAATTATATTACCACCGGACACCCCATTAGGTAAAGATATTAAGGAAGTATTGGAACTTAACGGCAGTGCATTGGAGGTTGAAGTTACCTTCAACAGGCCCGATTGTTTGAATATTGTTGGAATGGCAAGGGAAACAGCAGCAACATTGGGGACGAAATTTAAATTCCCTGAAATCGAAATAAAAAATGAAGAAGGAAATATCAAAGATTATCTTAATGCTGTTGAAATTGAAGATGAAGAATTATGCTCTCGTTTTTATGCACGAGTAATTAAGGATATTAAAATAGGGCCATCACCTTTATGGATGCAAAGAACATTGATGGATGCAGGAATGAGACCTATCAATAACATAGTAGATGTTACAAATTTTGTAATGCTTGAATTAGGCCAGCCACTTCATGCTTATGATTTAGAAGCGTTGGAAGGTAGAAAGCTCATTGCAAGAAGAGCAAAAGAAGATGAAAAAATAGTTACAATAGACCAAAATGAAAGAAGTTTAAACAGCAATATGCTTGTAATAGCAGACAGTACTAAGCCTGCCTGCATAGCCGGCGTAATGGGTGGATATTATTCTGAAATAAGTGATGCTACTAAAATTATGGCTTTGGAAACTGCTAACTTTAATCCAAAATCCATTAGAGAAACATCCAAAAAATTAGGTATGCGCTCTGAAGCATCGGCAAGAAACGAAAAACCTATGAGTTATGTAATGTGTGAAATAGCCAGCAACAGAGCTTGTCAACTAATTGAAATGATTGGTGCGGGAACGGTGGTTGGAGGATATTTAGAAGCAGGTAAAAGTGAGTATGAACCACCTGTGGTAACACTTAGACCTCACCGCTCCCATGCACTTTTGGGGGTAGAAATACCTGTTGCAGACATGCTCACTTCATTAAACACATTGGAAATTGAATCTATTTATGACGGCGAGAAAATAACTTCAAGGATTCCATATTTTAGAACCGATATTTCACAGGAAGCAGATTTGATTGAAGAAGTGGGAAGACTTTATGGTTTTGAAAATATTGAATCAAAATCTCTTAAGGGAAGCACAAGAGTAGGCAGAAAATCTGACATCCGTATGTTGGAGGATGAAATGAAGTCAATCCTTTGCGGTATGGGATTGTATGAAATAACCACATATTCTTTCATCAGTCCAAAAACATATGACAGTATTTGTGTGGCTGAAGATAGTGAGCTTAGAAATTATGTAAAAATATTGAATCCTCTTGGAGAAGATTTTTCATCAATGAGAACTACCCTTTTGCCAAATATGATGGAAGTTATTCAAAGAAACTCAAATCGTGGTGTAGACAGTGCTAAATTGTATGAAGTAGGAAGTATCTTTATTCCTAAGGATCAGCCTGTTAGGGAGGAGCCTTGCGAAAAATTGAAGCTTTGTATGGGAATGTACGGCAATTGTGATTTTTATGACCTAAAAGGTATTATAGATGCATTGCTGTCAAGGTTCGGATTAAAGGTAGTTTTAAAACCTTCAACTGATAATCCAACATTCCATCCGGGGAGATGTGCTTTGATGTATATAAACGATAGTTTAGTTGGTATTTACGGTGAAGCATCACCCAAGGTAACAGACAATTACGGTCTCGACCATAAAGTTTATTTAGCAGAATTGGATGTTGAAGAAATTCTTCAAAACAAAAATACAAATTGGAAATATGAACCATTGCCAAAATATCCTTCAATGGTAAGAGATATTGCAGTTATAGTTAAGGATGATGTTTTAGCAGGTGATATGGAAGAAATGATTAAAGAAGTAAATCCATATTTGATTGAAAGTGTTGAATTGTTTGACGTGTACAAGGGAGAGCATATTCAGGAAGGTTATAAGAGCACTGCATTTTCTGTTACCTACAGAAACAAAGAGCGTACTTTGAAAGAAAAGGAAGTTGAAAATATCCACAATAGAATCCTTCAAGAATTGGGGAAAAAATTTGGTGCAGTATTAAGATAAAAAAGATTTGTAATGAGATTCTTCATCCCTGCGATACTGAGGAATCTCATTTTTCATTTGACGAATATTAGCAATGAATATATAATGGTGAAATAACAACATTATTAAAGGAGATAATATGAATCCGGTCGCATTTAGTATATTTGGAATAGATGTTATGTGGTATGGGGTGTTAATATCCACAGGAGTGCTTATTGGTGTTCTTATCGCATTAAAGGAAGCTAAAAGAACAGGTTTTAAGGAAGATGATTTAATAGATTTTTTACTGTATGCAATTCCTGCAGGAATTGTTGGTGCCAGGGGCTACTATGTTATTTTTTCATGGGATTTTTATAGTCAAAATTTATCTCAGATTATAAATATAAGAAATGGCGGACTTGCTATTCACGGTGCAGTTATTGCAGGAGTAATCACAGCCATATTGTTCTGTAAAATAAGAAAAATAAATGTTTTGGAACTTATTGATTTAGTTATTCCAAGCTTAATTCTTGGTCAGGCAATAGGAAGATGGGGTAATTTTGTAAATCAGGAGGCTCATGGGGGACCTACAGATCTTCCTTGGGGAATAATGGTTAATGGGCAAAAGGTTCATCCCACATTTTTGTATGAATCAATTTTTAATTTTTTAATATTTATTTTCTTAATTTGGTTTAGAAAACATAGAAAAGCATCAGATGGCCAAGTTTTTGGTTTATATTTAATATTATATTCAACAGTCAGATTCTTTGTTGAAGGTTTAAGAACAGACAGCCTCATGTTTATGGGCATGAGGGTTGCACAGTTAGTAAGCATTTCCTCCATCATAGTAGGAGCAGCCCTGCTCCTGTATGTAAAAAAGAAAAAAACTGAATAGTTAGAATTGTCATCCTGAGTGACCAGAGGGGACGGTTCTTACCGGACAAATTGAAATAGTGA
>CAZCTI010000051.1:0-12325 GCA_964501385.1 uncultured Clostridia bacterium | reverse complement strand
GAAGCTTAGTACCAGAAGAAATAAACAAACAGTTCCTACAAACCCATATATGAGATTCTTCGAGCTACGCTCTCAGAATGACAGTTACAAAAATATTGATAATAAAACAATTATTTGGTAATATTAACAAAAGATAGGAGGAAAAATGAAAGCAAATTTAAACCCTGCAAAGGGAATGAGAGATATAACCCCTCGTGAAAAAGAAATTAGAGACTATGTGGAAGGGGTAATAGTCAATACATACAAAAAAAGCGGTTTTGAACTTATTGAAACACCTGTTGTAGAAAATATAGAAAATTTAGTTGGCAGCGATGGGGGAGAAAATTTAAAGCTTATTTATAAAATATTAAAAAGAGGAGATAAGCTGAACCTTGACAAACAAGTATTGTTATCAGAAGATGATTTGGCTGATTTAGGTTTAAGATATGATTTGACAGTTCCATTAAGCCGTTTTTACTGCAATAACCGTGCAAGTTTACCGACAGTATTTAAAGCACTGCAGGTTGGCAATGTGTTCAGAGCAGAAAGAGCTCAAAAGGGAAGATACAGGAGCTTTAAACAATGCGATATTGATATAATTGGAGACGGAACCAAGGCAGCTGAATTAGAGCTTATTGCAACAACGGCTAAAGCCCTCACGGCCCTTAATGTGACGGATTTTGTGGTTCGTTTCAATGACAGGCGAGTGCTGAAAGCTGTTATTTTAAACTGTGGATTCACTGATGAAGAATTTGACGGTGTGTGCATCATAGTTGATAAATTAGATAAAATAGGCATGACCGGTGTTAAAAAAGAATTAGTTAATTACAATAATACTTCAGTAGAAAAATTAGTTGAAGCATTAGAAAATATCAATGAAAAAGGCACTGACTGTTTAGAAGAATATGGAGTACCCAAGGATGTAGTTCTGGAGGTTAAAGAAATACTTGAAGATTCAAATATATATGCCAACGGTAAATATGATGTTTTGTTTGACTTTACATTGATAAGAGGTATGGGATATTATACAGGTTCAATATTTGAAATAGCATATAAAAATTTAGGTTATTCTATTGCCGGCGGAGGCAGATACGATGAAATGGTTGGAAATTTCATAGGTGAAAAAATACCGGCCATTGGTTTTTCAATTGGATTTGAAAGACTGGTAAATCAGCTGATGGAAGAAAATTTCAAAGTTCCTGATTTGGAAAAGGTAGTGCTTTTATATGAGCCTACAGACAGATACATAGATGTTCTTGCCAAAGCAGAAAATATACGGGAATCTGGATATTCAGTATCAGTATATGAAAAGGCTAAAAAATTAGGAAAGCAATTAAATCAATTCCAAGGATACGGATACAGTAAATTTGCAGTTTACAACAAAGATGAAACTGAATTGAAAGACTTGAATTAAAAAAATGAGATTCTTCAGGCTACGCCTTCAGAATGACGACCAATATGTCATTGCTATAAATAAGCTGCGAAGCAGCGTGTCATTCTGAACCGAAGGTGAAGAATCTCATTTTAATTGTTATCTATAGTCAAAGCATCAATGGGTTCTTTTTTTATTAATCTTGATAATGCAAAGGTTGCAATTATTGCTGATATTATTCTTGCAGGCACCAAAAATAGAATATTTGCACCCGCAGCTCCCATAATTAGTGAGTCTTCAAATATCGCATGGCATGGAGATATAAACATACTGATTAAAAAAACACTTCTTTTGTCAACATTGTAATCCTTAACACTTTGAAGGATGGCACCGGCTCCAATTGTAAGTCCGAAAAATAAGCCAAACAAAAGAGATACTCCTGCGGTCTTGCTTATTGTAAAGAATTTTGAAATCGGATAAAACAAATTTGATATTTTATCAATTAATTTAGTATCCTTAAATATTTCTATAACTATCATAATCGGGATAAGCATTTTTGCTATGCCCCACATAAAAATCAATAAATTAATCAATATATCTAAAATTACACTCATAATATCACCCAAATATCCTATAATATAAAAATCCCATTAAAATTGAAAAAAATACTCTAACAGTTACACTGGCAGCTACACTTACACCTAATTTTTTTACTATTGCTGATTCTGTTATTAATGCATGTGAAATTGAAAGCATAATGGCTATTGTTGTTATTTGAACAGTGGTAAGCTCAATAGCTGCAATTGCCCCTAAAGCTGCGTATGTTCCCAAAAAATATCCTAATATTATTATCAATGAAGCTTCACCCGGAAGTCCTAACAATGACATCACAGGTCTAAATACATCAGCAATTATATTTAGAAGTCCTGAAATAGAAAGCAGCTGTACTGCAATATATACAGGAACCAAAATTTTTGATAAATCCAAAAGTGTAAATATGCCGTTTTTAAAACCTCTTTTAAAAGTATCCGTAGTTACCATGCTGTTACATACCTCCTAACACAAAAGAATTATAGCATACTAATGATTTATAAACAATTTATATTTTTAAGAAAATTCGTTACACATAGGATGACAAATCAGATGATAATAGGTTTGACTTGAATTGCTATATTTGCTAAAATTAAGAAGATGCATTTAAATAAATACTATGACAAATGAAATTTAACCATTACAGCAACCCGTCCACTTATCACAAGCAATTACGGAAGGAGAACTATATGAAAAAAATACTAATTGCAATAATTTTCGCACTAATATTTGCAAATTTCTCTGCACAGGCAGCAACCTTAAATATGGAAACTATTGAATCAGAGGAACCTTTTGCAGAGATAAAAAGCACTGAATTAATACAATATTCTTTAGGATACAATAAATATACTAACCATCCCTATGGATATGAAATAGTACTTTTAAACAATTTAAAGCTTAATGAAGATATTGTCAGTGTAAAAAGCCGTTTTGAATCAGATAATTTAGTAGTGGAAGTTTTTTATGATAATTTTTACAATACAATAAATACCCATGCCACACACTTAAGCTATGGAAATCGAGGAATACTGAGAAATCCAGAATTTAAAATTACAAATGAATACAATCACAATTTTAACGGTCTATCAGGTCATATTACATTATTTGAGAGAAGAAAGGTAAAAACCGATGAACCTGACAGAAATTATTATGGAACCATAACATTTGCAAGAAATACATATGAATCAATAACTGTATTTATGAAATCATCAACTCCTTTGTATATTGAAAAAATTATGCCTCAAATAAGTTTCATAGAAAAATCAGAAATTTTAAAAAAGGATAAAGTTTTTCATCCTGAAACAAAAAAATTTGATGATAAAACACAAGAATTTTATGATAAATATTTTATAAATAACGAGAAGATTGATTTTGGCATATTTGAGCCTACATTTCCTCTTTATGCTTATAAGCTTCAACAAATTGAGCATAAGCTTAATTACAATTTCCCTGTAGCCTTGTTGTACAATAATTTTTCTTTACCCTTTAAAACAGCTTATATGAACAAAGCAAAGGAGTTAGGCAAAGTAATTGAATACACCCTGTATACTATTGATAATGACGAAAACAAAAGAGAAAAGGATATAACATTAGATATATTGGAAGGAAAATACGACGAATATTTAGATAATTTAGCACAAAGCTTTAATGAATATGATTATCCTGTTTTGTTCAGACTAAACAATGAAATGAACGGTGAGTGGGTTTTGTACAGTTCTCACAGGGTTGGAAAGGATACGGATTTATTTATTGATTGCTGGAAATATATATATAATAAATTTGAAGAACATGGTGTTGATAATTTAATATGGATATGGAATCCCAATGAAAAATCATTCCCTGATTTTTCATACAACAATTATCTGTGTTACTACCCCGGGGATAAATATGTTGATATTGTAGGTTTAACATCATATAATACCGGAAATTACTACAAGGGAGAAACCTGGAGAAGTTTCTCGGAAGCTTACGATCACTTTTACTACGATTATATTGACAGGTTCACTCACCCTATGATGATAACAGAATTCAGCTGTGCATCAGCAGGAGGAGATAAAATTTCATGGTATGAAAATATGTTTAATATAATCGGGCAATATGATAGAATAAAATTAGCAATTCTGTGGAATGGTCAGGATTATGACTTGAGAAAAGAAGAAAAAACAGTATCAAGAAATTATAGGATTGATTTGGAAGAGTCTGTACTAAATGCAATAAGGAACGGGTTGGAACTTTACAGGAGGCAAAAATGAATATATTAGTTTGTGATGATGACAAAGAAATTGTAGAAGCAATTGAAGCTTACTTAAAAAGTGAAGGATATAATATTTTAAAATGCTACACAGGAATTCAAGCAATTGAAACAGTTCAAAAAGATGAAGTGCATTTAATAATAATGGATATAATGATGCCGGAAATGGACGGTATAAAAGCTACAACCAAAATTAGGGAAATAAAAAATATACCTGTTATTATGTTGTCTGCAAAATCTGAGGAAACAGACATAATTTTAGGGCTTAACATGGGTGCTGATGATTATATAACAAAACCATTTAATCCTTTGGAGCTTATTGCAAGGGTGAAATCTCACCTTAGAAGATATACAGCTCTTGGGGGAGCTTCAGAAATTGAAAAAACAGACCATTATAAAACAGGAAACTTAATGATTGATGACGAAAGAAAAGAAGTTACAGTAGATGGAGAATTAGTAAAGCTTACTCCTGTGGAATATAAAATATTGCTTTTATTGACCAAAAATAAGGGAGCAGTTTATTCAATAGATGAAATTTACGAAAATGTGTGGAATGAGCCATCCTTTAATCCTGAAAATACAGTGGCTGTCCACATAAGAAGAATAAGAGAAAAAATAGAAATTGATCCTAAGAATCCAAGGTACCTTAAGGTGGTGTGGGGTGTTGGTTACAAAGTGGAAGATATTTAAAACAAAATATATAACAAAATTATCAGCATATATTTCGCTGATAGTTTTTCTTATGATTGCTGTATCATCATCCTTAAATATATATTTAAAGGTCAAAAATTATGAAAGTATTGCAGTTAATAGTTATTTAGAAAGCAATACAATAAGCAACGACTTAAGATATGCCGCAAACCGACTTGAATTTGTTATCAGGGTTTATAAAAACGAAGACTATATTTTAAGTGGCGGAACTGTTGAAAAAATAGGTATTAATGATAATTGGCAGCTTACAAATTTATACAATAATTTTATTGCAGAAAATAATTACGAGGATAATTCGGAAATCAGAGAATTGTTTTTTCAAAAGAAAAATAAGGAAATTGAAGAAATAAAACAATCCATAATCAGTGCAGATTTAGCAAGCTATGAAAAAATAATAAGTGAATTAAATTTGCCCCAAGGTTATATTTATTATGCAACAGATGGAGAAAATGAAATATCTAATACAAGCAATCCAAACAAGGATTTTTATACCCTCCGACATGCATATATTGCATTAGATGATAAAGAAATTGAGCTTAATCCTGAAAACGGTGGAGATGTGTCTGACCCTTTAACAGATATAATTGAATCAGAAAAATTTAATAAAAAATTAAAAATCTTTGCAGCCATTGAAGATGAAGCACTTTTGCGAAGGGCAAACAGATGGAATTCAGACAGACAAATATTGATTAGAAATACAGCAGTAATAATTATATCAGTACTTTTAGCAGTATTATGCTTGGTGTATCTCATATCTTCAGCAGGCAGAGTATCAGGAAATGAAGAAATAAATCTTACGTCTTTCGATAACTTATTTACAGATATAAATTTAATGGTTATAGCCGGAATTATTGCAGTGGTGAAGCTTGAATTTTACAATGTATTAAATATAAGATATATCAGCGAAAACCTGATGAGACTTGCAATGATGATTGCTACTGCAATAATAGCTGCCTTGCTGCTGATACTGATTCTTTCTCTTGTAAAGCATATTAAAAACAGATCAATTATTAAACATTCGGTAATTTATATAGTTTTGTCAAGAACTGTTGAAACATTGCTAAAGATGGCAGCATCAGGACCTCTCATGTACAAAACAACTGCTGCTGCAATTTTGATTATTTTAGCAGCAGTTTATGCAGCTGATAACCCCGTGCTTATTGGAATAATTATTTTAGCTTCAATATATATAATCTATAATAAAGTAACACATTTTCAAAAAATTCAAGAGGGGCTGCAAGTAGCTAAAAGCGGTGATTATGAGTATAAAATTGAATTGAAAGGAAACGGAGAATTTAAACAATTATCTTCAGATATTAACGAAATCACATCTGGGCTTAAAGCAGCTGTTCAAAGTGAAGTAAAAAGCGAAAAACTTAAAACAGAATTAATAACAAATGTATCTCATGACATCAAAACACCTCTTACATCCATCATTTCTTATGTGGATTTGTTGAAGAGGGAAGGGCTAAATTCTCAAAATGCACCAAAATATTTGGATGTATTAGAGCGGAAATCAAACAGACTTAAAAAGTTAACCGAAGATTTGTTTGATGCAGCCAAAGCAACCAGTGGCAGTATTGAGCCTAAGTTTGAAAAGGTGCATATAAATTCTTTAATTGAACAGCTATTGGGTGAATTAGACGAAAAAATTAATGAATCAAATTTAATATTTAAAGTAAATGCATCTAATGAAAAAATATATGCCATGGCAGATGGCAGGCTTTTAAGCAGGGTAATGGAAAATCTTTTGTCCAATATTTTCAAATATGCTTTAACAGGCTCAAGGGTGTATATTGAAACATCTGAAGTTGATAACAATGTTTTTGTAAGTTTCAAAAATATATCCTCATATGAATTAAATATTCCCATAGATGAATTGATGGAAAGATTCAAAAGAGGAGATGAATCAAGAAGCTCAGAAGGATACGGTTTAGGGCTTGCAATTGCTAAAAGCTTGATGGAAGTACAAAATGGAGCACTAAACTTAAGCATAGACGGAGATTTATTCAAAGCAGAAATCCGGTTGAATAAGTTTTAACTTGTCATCCTGAGCGTAAGCGAAGGATCTCATCTTTTTTAGATATGAGATTCTTCACCTGCTGTTCAGAATGACACAGGTCTACACATATGTAAAATAAAAATTATTAATTTCTTGTATAATATCCTTAAATTATCACATAATATAAAAAAAGAAAGTGCGTGTAACATTTAAATATAACGTCCCCCTTTATTTTAATCATACGCCCTTTCTTTTTTTTATGTCATTTCTATGAATAAACTGCGAAGCTGCGTGTCATTTTGTCCTTCGCTGTTCTCAGGATGACAAGTAGGGTGTGAATTGTAAATTCGTGAACAATGTTAAAATAATATCAATATAAAATAAAATTAAGAAAAATTTACAATTGAATTATTTAGTTATTAGTGTTATTATGTACAGGATTAAAAAGGCTAATTATTTTATTACGAAAATACATATATGGACATCACTCTATCTATCAGAGATTAGGTCTGACAAAAAAGAGGTGTGTACACATCATTATAGATTTAAGGGAGAAACATGGAAAAAATTATTGTAAAAAAAAGCCAAAACCTTCACGGTACCATAAGAGTTGACGGTTCCAAAAACTCTATTCTGCCCATATTGGCAGCAACACTTTTATGCGAAGAAGAATGCATAATTCATGACATTCCAAATTTGCAGGATGTAAGCATAATGTGCAAACTTCTGGAAACTTTAGGAGCAAAGGTTGAAAAAACAGATACAAGCACACTAAAAATTACTGCTGAAAATATAACAACTTGCGAAGCACCATATGAACTTATAAGTAAAATGAGAGCATCCTTTTTGGTAATGGGTCCTCTTTTAACAAGATGCAAAAATGCAAAGGTATATATGCCGGGTGGATGTGCAATAGGGACAAGACCAATTGATTTACATCTAAAAGGATTTAAATACCTTGGCTCTGAAATTAAATCAGAGAATGGTTATGTAAATGCATATACTGAAAAATTGGTAGGAAAAGAAATATACCTTGATTTCCCAAGTGTCGGGGCAACGGAAAATATAATTATGGCAGCAACACTTGCAGAAGGGGATACAATTCTTGAAAATGCAGCAGAAGAGCCGGAAATTGTTGACCTGGCAAATTTTATAAACTCTATGGGTGGAAATATTGTTGGTGCAGGTACAAAAACCATCCGTATCAAAGGAGTAAAAAAGCTGCATAAAACCGAGCATACAGTAATACCCGACAGAATAGAAGCAGGTACCTACATGGTAGCCGCAGCAGCCACAGGCGGAGATATAATTGTTGAAAATGTAGTGCCAAGCCATTTGCAGCCAATAATTGCAAAGCTTAGGGAAGCAGGAGTAACAATAGAAGAATATGACGATAAAATTAGAGTTAAAGCAGGAGATAAAATAAAGCCTGTAGATATTAAAACACTTCCATATCCGGGATTTCCCACAGACATGCAGGCTCAATTTATGGCAATGCTTTCAAAAGCAGAGGGTACAAGCATAATAAATGAAACTATTTTTGAAAACAGATTTATGCATGTAAATGAAATGTCAAGGATGGGATTAAATGTAAAGGTGGAAGGCAGCAGTGCCATATTGATGGGCAACAGTCATTTAAGCGGGGCAAAAGTCAAAGCTACAGACTTAAGAGCTGGTGCAGCCCTTATTATTGCAGGGCTTTTGGCAGATGGAGAAACTGAAATTACTGAAGTATATCATATAAAAAGAGGGTATTCAAATATAGTAAAAAAACTTCAGAATTTAGGAGCTGATATCAGATATGAGAAATAACTATTCACAACCTTTGTACAGACCTCCCAGTGAAGCATGGAGCATGATAATTCAGGTAACAGAAGGATGCTCCCACAACAAATGCAGATTTTGTTACATGTACAAATGCAAACAATTTAGATTAAAATCAATGGAAGAAATAATTGAGCATATAGAATGGTTAAAGCCTATGTACAAAAATCCGGAAAGGATTTTCCTTGCAGACGGCAATGTTTTATGCCTCAAAACAGAAAAACTTTTAGAGCTTTTGCTTTACATAAAAAAAGAATTTCCAAACGTTAAAAGAATAAGCTCATATTCTGGCCCCTTGGATTTGCTGAGAAAAACTGAAGAAGAATTAAAAACAATAAGAGAAGCCGGATTAGAGCTTTTATACATGGGTGTTGAAAGTGGCTCAGACAAAGTTTTATCCATGATGGAAAAAGGTGTTACACAAAAGGAAATGATAGAAGCAGGTCAAAAGGCGATGAATGCAGGATTTAAATTATCATGCATGATAATATCAGGTCTTGGGGGTGCAGAATTTATAAAAGACCATGCTGTAGAATCCGCTAAGGTTATTTCTTTAATAAATCCCCATTATTTTTCACTTTTAAGACTTGTAGTAGAAGAAGAATCAGAGCTTGCAGAAGATGTAAGACAGGGAAAATTTCATCTGCTTTCACCTCTTCAGGTTCTTGACGAAAATATAATTATGCTTGAAAATATGGAATTAACTGATTGTATATTCAGAGCCAACCATGTTTCAAACCATGTAAATCAAGCTGGAACATTAAATAAGGATAAAGATATGCTGATTGAAAGACTTAAAAAATTCAAAAACAGCCCAAACTTTATCCCCACAACATTTGACAGATTATAAAAAAGAGATCCTTCGCTACGCTCAGGATGACAAAGTCCATCGGGGAAGTCCATCGGGGACGGTTCTCTCTGGCCAAATGGCCAGAGAGAACCGTCCCCGATGGTCACTTTTATTTACTATATTGTTTCAAAAAAATTAATACCTAATTTAATTCCATAATAAATAATAATAGCACCGCAGAGAATGTTAATAACTTTCAATGCTTTTTCGTTGAATACTTTCTTAAATACACTTACAATTGTACCAAGAGACATAAACCATACTAATGAAGCCAAGGAAGAACCCATAATGAAATACTTGGCCATATCTTGAGCTAAGGATGCTCTGAAGCCTCCAAATAAAAGGGTTCCATCAATTAATGCCTGAGGATTAGCCCAGGTTACAAGAAAACAAGAAACTGCTACTTGAAGCAGTGTTTTTTTTGCTTCTATGGAGCTGTTAAGTTTTGGAGTTGAACGAATCAATGAAACCCCAATCCAAATAATCGCAAGGGAGCCTAATCCCAAAAGAAGTATTTTTACAAATGGAACTGCTTCAATTAATGCACCCATCCCGAAAAAGCATGCAAGTGCCAATGAAATATCAAATAAAATTGTTATTAGTGCAACTGTGTACATCCTCGATTTAGATTGTGTCATTGCAGTGTTGATAACATACATATTCTGCATTCCGATGGGAGCAACATATGCAATACCAATGGTAAATCCTTTAATAATTGTTTGAATCATAAAAATCACCTCAAATAAATTTTTCGCCTGATATAAATCATATAGCCCGCCCACACATTTGTCAACCAATAAATAAAGCTTGCCATTGACACCAACATTCAGCATGTTATAATACAGTATAACTTTCCAAAGAGGATTAAAATGAAACTTCGAATAGATAAAATGCTTTCCAACACAGGTGTTGGCTCAAGGAAACAAATTAAAACAGATGCAAAAAAAGGTTATATTGAATTAAATGGCACAATAGAAAAGGACAGTTCGAAAATAATTGATACTGAAATTGATGAAATCAAATATAAAGGTGAAATTATTAAGTATACTCAATATATTTATATTATGATGAATAAGCCAAGGGGAGTAGTTTCAGCAACCGAAGATAATTATGACAAAACAGTTATAGATTTATTAAGGGATGAGGATAAATTTTATAATCCATTTCCGGTGGGAAGGCTTGACAAGGATTCTGAAGGATTGCTGCTGATAACAAATGACGGACAATTAGCACACGATCTATTATCACCAAAAAAACATGTAGACAAAACATATTATGTGGAAGTTGAGGAAGAGGTAACAGAGGACGATGTGGATGCCTTTGAAACAGGTGTTATATTGAAAGAAGACAATTATAAAACACTTCCTGCAAAACTAAATATAATAGAATCCGGCTATCCTTCAATTTGCCTTGTAACAATAAGAGAAGGAAAATTTCATCAAGTAAAAAGAATGTTTAATGCAGTAAATAATGAGGTAACATATTTAAAAAGAATATCCATGGGACCATTAAAATTGGATGAATCATTAAAAACAGGACAATATCGTTACCTGACGAAGGAAGAAATAGAATCATTATACAAAAGATGATATCCGAGGGTATAACCCTCGTACGGGATGATAAGAAGGAGAAGATTATGAAATTAGGAATGCCCGCATTGGTCGAATGTTCATCAATTGACCAATTAATTGAATTATGTATGAAACTTAAGTTAAATTTCATTGAACTAAATATGAATTTACCATATAACTTTATACATAATTTAAACCCTACAAAACTTAAAAATATAACAAAAGAAACCAATATCGAATTTACGATGCATATGCCTGATGAAGCTGATTTAGGCTCTTTTTACTTTAGTGTAAGAGAAGGATATATAAAATTATTTCAAGATACAATTGATTGGGCAAAAGAAGCAGGGGTTGGACTCCTTAATTTACATATTATTGAGGGGGCAAGAATGACATTGCCTGACAAAAAAGTATATATTTACGAACAATACTCAGAAGAATTCACTGATAACTTTATAAAATCAATTGATATTCTTTCAAAAAAGGCTCAGAAAAACAATATTATATTAGCAATAGAAAATTCAGGTAATTTCGGCAAAAAACATATACAGCAAACTCTAAACAAAGCATTGGAATACCCTAACATAAAGCTTACCTGGGACACAGGCCACGATGCAGCAAGCGAATTTACCGATAATCATTACTTAATGGCAAATAAAAATCACATAATCCACATGCATCTTCACGATGCTAAAGGAAAAAGCAACCATCAGATTCTGTTTGAAGGTGATTTAAATATAGATGAATTATTTCAGTTTGCAAAATCACAAAACATTAAAGCATTAGTAGAAGTAAAGACAGAAGAAGCACTTATAAAATCCATTAATAATTTAAGAAAACATCTTATCATGGAGGATTAAATGAAAAAGAGATTTAATTTATTTGCTTTAGTTATAGCAATATTTTTGATTATTACAGGCTGCACATCAAACAACAGTGTTATAGATACTCCGCCAATTGTAGAGGAAGCACAAGATATAGGCAATGATACAGAAGAACCTGCAAATAATAGTGGAGAAGAAGCAACACAACAAGAACAACAAGAACAGCAAAAATTACAAGAAGAACCTAAAATAGATGAAAATGGCACCTATAACGACCCATACTTAGTAGCAGAATATTTGCATACATATAATAAATTACCGGCTAATTTTATCACCAAAAAAGAAGCCTC
>CAZCTI010000050.1:0-12400 GCA_964501385.1 uncultured Clostridia bacterium | reverse complement strand
ATAAAGATAATTATTTTAAATATTTGGGAGCTAAGGTAAACAATAAACTTAAGGGATTTTGTAGCAGAGATTTTAAAGATAACGACAATATAGAATTCATAGATATTACTCATCCTGATGGTCATAAAATATATGTGCGCACACTGTCATTAATTTATGTTAAAGCATGCATGGAAGTATATAATGATATAGATGTTTCAATAAATCATTCATTAAATAAGGGGCTTTATACGGAGCTTCAACACAAACATTTGGTAACTAAAGGCCATCTTAATATAATTAAACAAAAAATGCACGAAATTATTGATGCAAAGAAAACCATTACAACTTACTTTTTAAGTGTTGACAAAGCTAAAGAAGTATTTTTGGCTCAAGGCATGATGGATAAGGTTGAAATGCTTAAATATTGGAACAAGGATTCAATAAGGGTGTATGAATTGGATGGATATTATGATACATTTTACGGATACCTTGCTCCAAATACAGGATTTGTAAATAAATTTGATTTAAGATTATTTTATCCCGGAATCATACTAAATTTCCCCACTCGTGAAAGCAATTTTGAACTTCCTGAATATATTGAACAAAAGAAGCTTTACAAAGTATTCAAGGAAGCCGAGGATTGGGGGGAAATAATGGACGTAGCATATGTTGGCGCTTTAAATAAAAAAATCGTCAACAATACTATCAGCGACATGATACGGGTTAACGAAGCACTGCACGAAAAGAAAATAGCTTACATAGCTGATGAAATTACAAGTGACAAAAATATTAAAATAGTCCTTATTTCAGGACCCTCTTCTTCAGGAAAAACTACATTTGCACAAAGATTATCAATTCAATTAAGGGTAAATGGTAAAAAAACTTATGCAGTATCTTTAGATGATTATTTTGTTGACAGGCATTTAACTCCCAAGGATGAAAATGGAGACTATGATTTTGAGTCAATAGATGCTTTAGACTTAGAACTTTTTAATGAACAACTTATAGATTTAATGGCAGGAGAAAAAGTCCAAATACCTGTATATAATTTTAAGAAAGGAAGCAGGGAATATACAAGGGAACCTGTAAAATTAACAAGGGATCATATAATTATTATTGAGGGAATTCATGGACTCAATGATGCACTTACAAAGAATATACCTCAAATAAATAAGTTTAAAATATATATAAGTGCATTGACGCAGCTTAACATTGATAGGCATAACCGCATTTCCACATCTGATTTAAGACTATTAAGACGTATTGTAAGAGACAACACTCATAGGGGAAACAATGCCTTAAAAACCATGGAATTGTGGGATAATGTTATTAAAGGAACCGAAAAATATATATTTCCTTTTCAGGAAAATGCTGATGCAATATTTAATTCAGCTTTAGTTTATGAATTATGTGTTCTAAAAAAATATGCAGAGCCAATCATTATGCAAATTGATGAAAACAGCAGATTTTATTCTGAAAGGCAAAGATTGATGAAATTTTTAAGTTACTTTTTATCAGTAGAAGATGAAAGTGACATACCTAATACTTCAATACTCAGAGAGTTTATAGGGGGAAGCTGCTTCGAGTAAAAATAGGGTTGCATACCAGTACAGGGACATTCCTTCATGGACATACTTCACAGGCTTGCTCACCATGAAGGTGTGTCCCTCTTCCTTACAAATCATATAAATCTATTTTTTTTCGTTTCATTCCTACAGACAAACATAAACCTATGGATACCATATTTACAAGCATGAATGTTCCTCCATAGCTTATAAATGGAAGAGGAATTCCTGTTACAGGCATTAACCCCATTGTCATTCCTATATTTTCAAAAATATGGAACAATAACATTGCGGTAATGCCTGTTCCTATTAATGAGCCAAACATATTGGCAGCATTTTTTGCAATTTTTATTAATCTGTAAAACAATATTGCATACAGGCATAATAGACCTATACCGCCCATTAATCCTAATTCTTCACCTATAACTGCAAAAATAAAATCTGTTTCCTTTGTAGGCAGGTATCCTAATTGATTTTGAACACCCTTATATAAGCCTCTTCCATATAGCATTCCTGAGCCTATGGCAGTTTTAGACTGAATAACCTGGTAGCCTGTATCATCAGGGTCTAACTCAGGGTAAAAGAAATTCATAATTCTTGCAAATTGATAATGATTTACAACATCTTCAAAAGGTGAGTTTTCATTTTGTGCATAATCCTTCATTATATAGAAGAACATACCTATCCCTACAATAATCAATATTAAACCGATTATCATAATTGACAGAACATACTTTCTGTCAATACCTGCAATATAAATCATTATTGCAATAAAGAATATAAATACCAACGCTGTTCCTAAGTCCGGCTGCATTAAAATTAAAGCAACCGGTACAGCTGCAAAAATTAAAATTTTTAATAATACAGCAGGATGATTAATATTATCTTTATTAATATCAATAAATTTTGAAAGTGATATTATAACACCAAACTTCGCTACTTCAGAAGGTTGAAAAACTATGGGTCCAATGGCTATCCATGATCTTACATCTCCCCACTCCACAGCTTTTACAGGATTAATTAGAGTATATAAAAGTAAAAGATTAGTCAATATATAAATAGGCATATAAAAGTTTCCATACAAATCATAATCAATGAACACCAACACAAGCAATGCAAACAAACCAAGTCCGAAGGCTAAGATTTGTGTTTTTAAAAAGGGCTGACTGCCCACAGCCTTGCTCATTGTAGCACTGTTAATTATTACAAATCCATATACACATAACAATATTGTTGTAATTATCAATATAAAATCAAATCTTTTTATTTTGCTTTCTTTTTTAAACATATTTAACTCCGTTTTTGCTAATTGCTAAACCCAAATAAACATAACGTCAGTGTCAGGGTTAAGTTATTGAACTATTTAGGTCATCCATATTATATCACATCTTAAAACAATGGAAAACAAATATTTATCGCGTTAAAAGTTCTTTATATTAGAACAAATGTATGCTATAATTTTATATAATAATTGAAAGGATTCAATATGATAATACTTGGTATAGACCCGGGGCTTGCAATTTCAGGTTACGGAATATTAAATTATACAGGCAATAAATTTGAAGTAATAGATTATGGAGCAGTATTGACTGAAAGCTGTGAGGAGTTTCCCAAAAGACTAAAACATATTTATGACTGCTATACATCTATTTTGCAAATGTACAAGCCCGAAGCTGTTGCAATTGAAGAATTATTTTATAATAAAAATGCAAAGACAGCAATGGCTATTGCTCAAGCAAGAGGAGTTCATCTGTTGGCAGCAGAAAATAATAATATTCCTCTTTATGAATATACACCTCTTCAAATAAAGCAAGGAATAGTAGGATATGGAAGGGCAGAAAAAAGGCAGATTCAGGAAATGGTAAAGGTAATACTTAAATTAAAAGAAATTCCAAAACCTGATGATGTGGCAGACGGTTTGGCAGCAGCAATTTGTCATGCCCATTCGCTTAAATTTGCACAAGATTTTAAAATTACAAAATATTAAGGGGAAGAAATGATAAGCTATATTAAAGGTGAAATAGTTAAAAAAGGTATAGATTACATAATTTTAGACAATAACAATATAGGATATTATATAAATACATCATTTTCTACTTTAAATAAAATAAGTGAGAAGGAAAAAGCTCTAATACTTACATATATGCATATAAGGGAAGATATTATGGCTTTATATGGGTTTTTATCTACAGATGAAATAGAATTATTTAAAAAACTGATTTCTGTAAACGGAATTGGACCAAAGGCAGGACTTTCCGTATTGTCAACTTATGAGGCAAACACAGTAAAAGAAATTATTTTAAAGGAAGATACAGTCAGATTATCTAAGGTTCCGGGTATAGGCAAAAAGACAGCAAGCAAAATTATTTTAGAGCTTAAAGACAAGGTTGGAACAGTAAAAGAGCTTCAAGGAAATGAAGTTGTTATGATTAATAATGAAATGTCAGATGTGGCTGATGCTTTAACAGCTTTAGGATTTAGCTCCATTGAAGTTAAAAGGACATTGGATAATATGAATTTGTCAGGTAAGTCTGAAAATGACATTATAAAAGAAGCACTAAAAAATATGAACAGGCAGGGATAATATGTTTGAAAGAGAAAATGAAATTGTAGCGAGCACATTAAATGACAGGGAAGAGGAATTAGAGCTTAGCTTAAGACCTCAAAAGCTTTCTCAATATATTGGCCAGAATAAAGTTAAGGAAGTTTTAAATATATTTATTGAGTCTGCCAAAATGAGAAGCCAGCCCCTGGACCATGTATTGCTGTCAGGTCCTCCCGGCTTAGGTAAAACCACATTGGCAAATATTATTTCCAATGAGATGGGCGTAAATATAAGGGTTACCTCAGGACCTGCAATTGAAAGAGCAGGAGATTTGGCTGCTATACTTACAAATTTAAATGAAAATGATGTTTTATTTATTGATGAAATACACAGACTCAATAAAACTGTTGAAGAAATCATGTATCCTGCATTAGAAGATTTTGCACTTGATATTATTATCGGAAAAGGTCCTTCAGCCAGGTCCATACGCCTTGACTTGCCTAAATTTACTCTCATAGGTGCAACAACCCGGTCAGGCATGCTTGCATCTCCATTAAGGGATAGATTCGGGGTTATGTGCAACTTAGATTTTTATGAGCCGGTTGATTTAAAAGAAATTGTACTTCGCTCTGCAGGAATCATTGATATACAAATTGATGAAAAGGGAGCGGAGGAAATTGCAAAACGCTCCAGAGGAACTCCGCGAATAGCCAACAGACTTTTAAAAAGGGTAAGAGATTATGCAATTGTTAAAAGCAAAGGGATAATAGATTTAAAAACTGCAGACAAAGCTCTTAAAATGCTTGAAATTGATGAAATAGGATTAGATAAATTAGACAGGCGAATTTTAAACACTATAATTGATTTTTACAAGGGTGGTCCTGTGGGACTTGATACATTGGCAGCCTCCATAGGTGAAGAAAAAGTAACAATTGAAGATGTATATGAGCCTTATCTTCTTCAAATAGGGTATTTATGCCGTACACCGAGAGGCAGAGTTGTTTCGGAAAAAGGTTACAAGCATGTTAATAAAATAAGGAAAAAAGAAGATCAAATTAGTATGTTAGAGGACGATTATGAAAAAGTTGATTAAATTATTTATTATAACAATGTTGCTTACTTTTTTATTACCTGCAACTGCTTTTGGCAAAAATCATGATGATATTTATGTAAGGGTTAGAATAAGATATCCGAGACTTTTTAATGAGCAGGTATCATTTGAAGGGTATGATGAAATTATTATATTTGATGATGAAAAGGAACTTGTCAGCCTTAATAATAAGCTTACCTTAAGGATTGATACATATTATACGGCTAATTATTATATTACAGACTTAAGCCAAGGTATTTATGGTCCCTATCATGCATTACTGTGGGATGAAATTTATTCTTCTTATGAAGAAGCCTACATGAAGGCAGAAGAATTAAAAGAAGAGTTTAACAGTGAGTTTTATCCATATTTAATTAAAGATGGCTATATCATCAGTGGCGGAAATTTTACGGATAAAATGTCTTCGGCAAATTTAGCAGAAAAATTAAATGATGAAGGCTACAATGCAGAATCTTTTAACGGCAACTTAAATAATATAATTGCATATAGCAATAAAAACAAACCTGTCTTTATGTATGAGAAGGACATGCCTATTTATTTTTCTTCATATAACGAAGACGAAGAATATGAGATGATAAAGGTAGATAATCGAGCGTACAGAGGCAAAATAACATTAAATATAATTGATGATGTAAGACTTTTAACAATAAACCATGTCGAGCTTGAAAATTATTTATATGGAGTTGTTCCCAATGAAATTTCAGCATCATGGGCAATGGAGGCATTAAAAGCACAAGCTTTGGCTGCAAGAACATATGCAGTGTACAACATCAAACCCCGTAAAAATTACGATATGGAAGACAATCAAAATTCTCAAGTTTACATGGGATATGATTATGAAAAATCATCTACCACAAAGGCTGTCAACGATACTGTCGGAGAAATGATATATTATGACAATGAATTGATTCAAGCATTTTATCATTCAACCAGCGGAGGTTCAACAGAAAATTCAGAAAATGTTTGGTACGAAAGCCTGCCCTATTTAAGAGGTGTAAATGATGAATTTTCAAATAATTCAGGCTCACCACACACAACATGGCAAACTACATATTACAAGGAAGATATAATAAGAAACTTAAACCTTGACGGCAACGATGTAAATGAATTGTATGGAATAGAAATAAAGAGAATATCTGAAAATAACAGGGTTGTAGAGTGTATATTTTTGACCGATTCAGGGGAAATTTCATATAAGAAGGAAAATGCAAGACTTCTTTTGGGATTGAAAAGCTCTTGGTTTTCTATAGAAAACGGTAATTCATTTTACTTTATAAATGAATACTTTCCTTTAATTGAAAATCAGGAAACTGAAATTCCATCAAGAGGAGGAATTCTTGATTTAATAACAGATGAAGAAAAAAATGAAAAGGATAATGAACTTAAGCCTGAAATGGGAAGTATTGTTGGCAAGTACGTAATTTCCGAAGACGGTACAAAAAAAATAAATAAAGAAAAATTAGCCTTCATAAGCTCAAAAGGAGTATCTATAGTTGATATAAATTCGAAAGCATATAATTTTGAAGGAAGAGGCTGGGGTCATGGCATAGGAATGAGCCAGTACGGAGCTAAACAAATGGCTGAAGAAGGATATACCTATGATGAAATATTACAACATTATTATACCGGAGTAACAATTAAATGACAAACTTTAAAACAAGCGATTTTTATTACGATTTACCTGAAAGACTAATAGCACAAACTCCTATTAAAGAAAGGGATCATTCAAGACTGTTGGTTCTTGATAAAAATACAGGAGAAATTACACACAAACATTTTTATGAAATAGTTGAATTTTTAAATAAAGGAGACTGTTTAGTAATAAATGATACTAAGGTTCTGCCTGCAAGATTATTCGGAGTGAAGAAGGACACTAAGTCATTAATTGAATTTCTTTTACTTAAAAGAATAGACGACAAAAGGTGGGAAACATTGGTTAAGCCCGGAAAGAAAGCAAAAATAGGCACAGAAATTGTTTTTGAAGAAAATCTTCTTACGGGGAAAATTGTTGATATATTGGATGAAGGTAACAGAATAATTGAATTTGATTATAAGGGCATATTTGAAGAAATATTGGATAAATTAGGTGAAATGCCGCTTCCTCCCTATATACACGAAAAGCTTAGTGATAAGGACAGATATCAAACTATTTATGCAAAGAACTTAGGCTCAGCGGCTGCTCCCACGGCAGGCCTTCATTTTAATGATAATTTACTTAAGGATATAGAAAATGTGGGTGTCAGTATAGCAAGGCTTACTTTGCATGTAGGTCTTGGAACATTCAGACCTGTTAAGTCTGAATATATAGACGAGCATATAATGCATTCTGAGTATTATGAGCTGAATGACAGTGAAGCAGAGAAAATAAACCTTGCCAAACAAGCCGGACACAAGATTATATCCGTGGGAACTACAAGCACAAGAACTTTGGAAACAATCGGCAATGATGAAGGAATTGTTAAAGCACAAAAAGGTTGGACAAATATTTTTATATATCCTGGTTATAATTATAAGGTAGTGGATTCTTTAATAACAAATTTCCATTTGCCTGAGTCAACGTTGATTATGTTGGTAAGTGCATTAGCAGGAAAGGAAAATATTATGAAAGCATACGGCGAAGCTGTAAAGGAAGAATACAGATTTTTCAGCTTTGGAGATGCAATGTTTATAAAGTAGGTGAAATATGTTTAAATATGAGTTAATAAAAGAATCCAAGGAATGCAAGGCAAGATTAGGGAAAATTTACACTCCCCACGGTGTTATAGAAACGCCTGTTTTTATGCCTGTTGGTACAAAGGCTACAGTAAAGGCAATGACTCCTGAAGAAATGAAGGAGTTAAAAGCAGAGATAATTTTAGGGAATACTTATCATCTTTATTTAAGACCGGGGCATGAATTAATAAAAGAAGCAGGCGGACTCCACAAATTTATGAACTGGGATGGTCCCATATTGACAGACAGCGGCGGTTTTCAGGTTTTCAGCCTTGGTGATTTAAGAAAAATCAGAGAAGAAGGAGTGGATTTCAGATCTCACATAGACGGCTCAAAGCATTTTATAAGTCCTGAAAAATCCATGGAAATACAAAATTATTTAGGCTCTGACATAATGATGGCATTTGATGAGTGTGCACCATATCCCGCTGACTATGATTATGTTAAAAAATCAATGGAAAGAACGACAAGATGGGCAAAAAGGTGCAAGGAATATCACAAAAATACACAAAATCAAGCATTGTTTGGAATTGTACAGGGAGGTATGTACAAAGATTTAAGGATTGAAAGTGCCAAGCAAATTACTGATATTGACTTTCAAGGATATGCAATAGGCGGATTAAGTGTTGGTGAGCCAAGGGACTTAATGTGCGAGGTTATGGATTATACTGTTGATTTACTTCCTAAGGATAAGCCAAGATATTTAATGGGAGTAGGAAGTCCTGATTATTTATTTGAAGCTGTTGAAAGAGGAATAGATATGGCGGACTGTGTACTTCCTACGAGAATGGCAAGGCACGGAGCCTTTTTAACCAGCACGGGACAGCTTACAATCAAAAACGCCAAATATAAAAATGATTTCAGTCCCATTGATGAAAACTGCGGCTGCTATACCTGCAGAAACTATTCAAGAGCTTATATCAGACATTTATTTGGTGAAAAAGAAATATTGGGAGCAAGACTTGCAACCATACATAATTTATTTTTCTTGATTAATTTAATGAAAAGTATTAGAATAAGTATAATGGATGATAATTTCATAAAATTTAAAAAAGAATTTTATGAAAATTACGGATATTAAATATAAATAGGAGGAACTATGCCACAGGAATACAGCGGAATTATAATGTTGGTGGTTTTCTTTGGAATAATGTATTTCACAATGATAAGACCACAAAAAAAGAAAGATAAAGAAATTAAATCCATGAGAGAAAGCTTGGCAATAGGAGATGAAGTAATAACTATTGGCGGTATCCACGGTAAAATTGTTAAAGTAAACGATGAAATTGTAACTTTGGAAATGGCTTTTGGAAAGCAAAGAATTGAATTTTCAAAATGGGCTATTGGAAGTGTAGTTAAGAAGGGCAAGGAAAAAGCAGTTAAAGTTGAAGTTGAAGAAACTGTTGATGATAAAGAAGAAGACAAATAAAAAAGAGCCGAGGCTCTTTTTTTGTCATCCTGAGTGATAGCGAAGGATCTCATCTTTTTAGTACTACTTTCTTTATGAGATTCTTCGGGCAAGCCCTCAGAATGACGGGGCTATTTTTTAAATAATTTCTTTCCAATCACTATTATTTCATGTGATAAAAGTGGTACCATTGATAAAAGTATTAAATTTGTCCATTCTGTAAGTGACAGCTGACTGGTACCAAACACTTCTGTAAGTAAAGGTATTTCTGTTACAAGTATCTGCAAAATTAATCCTGCAGCAAATGCACCAATCATTGCAATATTATCTGTATGTTTCATTTGAAACAATGATTTGTCATAATTTCTCATACCTATTGCATGGAAAAGCTGTGAAACACCAAGTGTTGTAAATGCATATGTCTGAGCATGCTCAATAATATTAACTAAATCAACATTTTCTAAAACAAGAACTCCATTAAACAGATCTCTTATATTTCCAAGAGTCGCCGTCATACCTGCTGCATTCAGATGGATAACAGGTGACCACAGGAAAGCTCCCAATGTTAATGCTGCAATCATTGCTCCGTTATATATTGTAAATATCAAACCTCCGTGTGCAAATAAACTTTCCTTAGGATCTCTTGGCTTATCATTCATGATTTCATTGTCCTTAGGGTCAACTCCAAGAGCCAATGCAGGAAGCGAGTCTGTAATAAGGTTTATCCAGAGAATGTGTATGGATTGTAAAGGTGCTATTAGTCCTGCAGCAATAGCAGAAAACATGGATATAACTTCACCAAAGTTGGAAGACAAAAGGAATAGAACTGTCTTTTTAATATTTTTGTAAATTCCTCTTCCTTCTGCAACTGCTTTTTCAATCGTAGCAAAGTTATCATCCGTAAGAACCATGTCTGATGCACCTTTGGCAACATCAGTACCTGTAATACCCATTGCAACACCTATATCTGCTGCCTTTAGTGAAGGGGCGTCGTTAACACCGTCACCGGTCATTGAAACTATGCTTCCGTTTGATTTGAATGCTTTAACTATCATTACTTTGTGCTCAGGTGAAACTCGGGCGAAAACTCTTATATTTTCAATTTTCTTGTTTAATTCTTCCTGAGATAATTCATTTAATTCGCTGCCTGTTATACATTGATTTTCATCATCGGCAATACCAAGTTCTTTAGCAATTGCTAAGGCTGTATCTTTGTGGTCTCCTGTAATCATTATTGTTTTGATTCCGGCTTTTTTAAAAGTTTTTACGGATTCCTTAGCTTCAGGACGTGGAGGGTCAATCATACCTACCAAACCGACAAATGTAAGGTTTTCTTCATTTGCTGAATCATCATTTTCCTTAATGGCAAGTGCCAATACTCTTAATGCTCCTTTTGCCATTTCTGAAGCAGCTTTGTTTATTTCTTCAATATATTGTTTATTTATATCTGTAATTTCGCCATTTGTATAAATCTTTAAGCATCTTCCTAAAAGTATGTCCATAGCACCCTTGGTGTAACTCATAACT
Organism: uncultured Clostridia bacterium; assembly: GCA_964501385.1. Taxonomy (GTDB): domain Bacteria; phylum Bacillota; class Clostridia; order Tissierellales; family Sedimentibacteraceae; genus Sedimentibacter. Next base: position 1,550 of record CAZCTI010000050.1, on the reverse strand, counting down.
TTACCGTCTTTGTCCTTATGAACAGTTGTCATCAGTTTTCTTGCGGAATCAAAGGATTGCTCGTTGATTCTTGGATTTGTTTCCTCTAAACCTTCTTTAGTTACATTAATATTAGTTCCCATATCTAAGAGAGCTAATTCTGTGGGGTCACCTATACGAGTGTTGTTAGCAGTAGATGCATCATTACATAAAACAAAACCGTCTAAAAATAATTTATTGTTTTCATATGATAAACTGCCTGCATTTAGGATTTTACCGTCTAAATAAACTTTGGTAACGGTCATTTTATTTTGTGTAAGGGTACCTGTTTTATCTGAACATACTATACTTACAGCTCCTAAAGTTTCAACTGCAGGCAGCTTACGAACAATTGTATTTACCTTAACCATTCTGGTTACACCAAGTGCCAGTACTATTGTTACGACAGCTGTAAGACCTTCAGGCACAGCAGCAACGGCTAATGCAATGGCAGTGATAAACATTTCAATTATATCTCTTCCTTGCAAAACAGCTATTCCAAACATAGCTACAACTATTACCACAGCTACAATTCCAAGAACTTTTCCAAGATCATTCAGTCTTTTTTGTAAAGGAGTTAATTCTTCTGTGCTTTCACTTATCATTGCAGCTATTTTACCTATTTCGGTATCCATTCCGGTATAAACTACAATACCTTCACCTCGGCCGTATGACACACTTGTTGAAGAAAATGCCATATTTATTTGGTCACCTATTCCTACGTCTTCTTTAGTTATATGTTCAGCAACTTTATCAACAGGCACAGATTCTCCCGTTAAAGCAGACTCCTCAATTTTTAAATTAACTGATTGAGTAAGTCTTAAATCAGCAGGAATAATTCGTCCTGCTTCAAGTATTACCACATCACCTACTACTAAATCTTGTGCAGGGATTTCCATTATTTTGCCGTCTCGTCTTACCATTGCATTAGGGCTTGAAAGATTTTTCAAGGCATCTAAGGCTGCTTCTGCCTTCGATTCTTGAACCATACCTATCACTGCATTTATTAACACTACCATTAAAATAATAATTGCATCTGTCACTTCATCTAATGCAATAGATATTGCTGCTGCTGCAAACAATATATAAATCAGTGTGTCCTTAAGCTGAGCTAAAAACATTTGTAACTTTGTTTTCCCTTTTTTCTCAATTAGAGCATTAGGACCGTTAGATGATAGCCTTGCTTTAGCTTCTTCCTGGCTTAAACCTACATTTTGAGAAGAGTTTAATTCAGCACATATTTCTTGAATGCTTTTTTTGTAATACATTTTACGCTCCTTTTAGATTGTTATTATTATTGCACTTAATAAAAAAGACTTTTAGTATACCTATATCAGATATACTAAAAGTCTGGTTACCTAAGTTACCCGAGGATTTCCAGCCAGAATACAAAGATTCAGTGATGTTGACTGAAAATTTAAAACTACTCCCTTTTAGTTATAATAACTTTAACAAATTATGAATTTTTTGTCAAGATAAATATTTAAATGTTCTTTTTTATTTTTGTATGAATATCATTTAATAAGTTATAT
>CAZCTI010000049.1:6665-12899 GCA_964501385.1 uncultured Clostridia bacterium | reverse complement strand
CAAATTTTACATTATAAAAGTTAAGATATTGTAATTTATCGAAATTTTTAATAAATATATTGTCAAATTATACGTTTATATTGTGCATATTACAAACACTAATAATTTTGTAAAAAAATTAACAAATTTATACGTGACATACAATTATTTTAGTGTATAATATAAGTAGAAAGTATTAAGTGGGGGTGTAGAATGATAGGGGATAAAATAAGAAGTATTAGAAAAAATAAGAATTTAACTATTGTTGAATTGGCGGAACAGATTAACGTTACATCAGGATACATATCACAAATTGAAAGAGATTTAATATCTCCTTCCTTGGCTGTATTGAGAAGATTATCACAAGCCTTGGATGTTCCTCTTTCAGTGTTGTTTTTAGAAAAGTCCTCAACAGATATTATTACTATACATCAGGATGAAAGGACAAAAGTAAAAATGAACAACATAAATGTAGAATTGGAGTTTATTACTCCATTAGTGAATATTGGTGACAAGAAATCCGAATTGGGAGCTTTTCTTTTCAAACTTAACCCAAAAACATGGGCAAGTAATCACAGTATATGTCATGATGCTCAAGAATGTATATATGTTATTCAAGGGGAAATCGAATGCCATGTGGGAGATAAAATATACATTGTTTCTAAAGGGGACAGTATAATTGTTCCTGAAAACAACAATCATATGGTTTACAACAGAAATGATGATGTATCTGAAGCACTATGTATTATATCACCTTCAATATATCAGATGAACTCATAAATAATTTAAAATATCTTGACAAATTTAAAATGTTATTATATCATCCACATATAACAATGATGGAAAGCAGTAAACAGCAAATTTTTTAAGAGAGTCGGCGTGTGGTGTGAGCCGATAAAATAGTTGTTGAATCCGTTCCGGAGTATCTGAGGGTAACAACTTAGACGTTGAAGGCGTTAACTTTTTAAGTGATTGTATCAAGGTATGGGACACCTCTATAAAGGGGATGGACTTTGGGGACAGGGAATGTCCTTGTTGTATACAATAATTAGGGTGGCACCGCGAGTATCTCTCGTCTCTAAAAATAGAGGCGAGATTTTTTTATGCCCTAACTCCATATGTTCGAGCGATAGCGAAGAACAGATGGTTGGTAGGTGCAGCTAACACCAAATTTATGCGACCAAAGTGAGCGAATAAATTTGTGTGCGGAGACTGCGATAAAGTATGGAGTTAAATTAAAATATATCAATTAAACTATGGAGGTAGAAAATGTTAGATATTAAAAGAATCAGAAATAATCCGGAAGAGGTAGAGGCACTTTTAAAAAGAAGAAATTCTGAACTTAGTTTAGAGAAGGTTCTTGAATTAGACAAGGTTAGAAGGGAAAAACTTGTTGAAGCAGAAAATATGAAGGCTGAGCAAAATAGGGCTTCTAAACTAGTCCCTCTTCTTAAAAAGGAAGGCAAGGATGTATCAGCAATACTTCAGGAAATGAAAGAGTTAGCTGACAAGGTAAAAATGTTTGATGGAGAAATAAAGGAAATCGATGAGAAAATTGAAGAAGAACTATTGAATATTCCAAACACTCCAAACCCCGATATTACTATTGGTGCATCAGATGAAGATAATAAGGAAGTAAGACGATGGGGAAGACCGAGACAGTTTGATTTTGAATTAAAAGCTCATTGGGATTTAGGCGTAGACTTGGATATTCTTGATTTTGAAAGAGCAACTAAAATTACCGGTACTCGATTCTCCATGTTTAAAGGAATAGGAGCAAGATTAGAAAGAGCAATTATCGCTTATATGCTTGATAAACACACTATAGATCACGGCTTCACTGAAATAGCTCCTCCATTCATGGTAAATAAGGAAAGTATGATTGGAACAGGTCAGCTTCCAAAATTTGAAGAAGATATGTTTAAGCTAAATCAAAGAGAATATTATTTAATTCCTACTGCGGAAGTACCTGTAACAAATATTTATCGCAATGAAGTATTGGATGAAAAGGATCTTCCAATGTATATGACTGCTTATACACCATGCTTCAGAGCAGAAGCAGGGTCTGCAGGAAGAGATACAAGAGGCTTAATCAGAAATCATCAGTTTGATAAGGTGGAAATGGTTATGTATGCAAATCCTGAAGATTCTTATAAGCAGCTTGAAATATTGACAAATTTTGCTGAAGAAATATTAAAAGGGTTAGGGCTTCCTTACAGGGTTGTGGAGCTTTGTACAGGAGATATAGGTTTCAGCTCTGCCAAAACATATGACTTGGAGGTGTGGATGCCAAGCTACAACAGATATGTTGAAATTTCTTCATGCTCAAACTTTGAAGATTTCCAGGCGAGAAGAGCGAATATTAAATTTAGACCTGAGGACAAAGGAAAGCTTGAATATATTCATACTTTAAACGGTTCCGGGCTTGCAGTGGGAAGAACATTTGCTGCAATCCTTGAAAATTATCAAAATGAAGATGGTACAATTACTGTTCCTGAAGCCTTGAGACATTATATGAGGGGTTTAGAGAAGATTACAAAATAAATTTATTTAAATAACCGGCTAAATGCCGGTTATTTATTGCAATAGCTTCAATTTTAAATTATAATAAAACTAAAATAAAATTGGAGTATAACATGAAGGACATTGAATTAGCAAAAACAATATTAGATAGCGAAAAACAAGCAATAGTAATAGTTAAAGAAGGAAGGGTAATTTTTTCAAGTAATGGTAAAGGAATAAAACCAATTTATACAGCACTTAATGACCTTAAAGATGAATTAAGTGGTTCAAGCATAGCCGATAAGGTTGTTGGTAAGGCTGCTGCAATGATTTATGAATGTGCAGGCATTAAAGAATTAAGTACCAAGCTTATTTCCGAAAGTGCAATTAGTGTATTGGAAAATACATCTATTATTTATAATTATGAAAAGTCTGTTCCATATATAAAAAATCGAGATCAATCAGGTATGTGTCCTATTGAAACATTGTCTCTTAAAGTAAATAATATTGATGAATTGCTCATAGAAGTATCAAATTTTTTAAAAATTATAAATAATTAATAAAATTAGATAAAAGTTCTCTTATGAAGTTATTATACACTATAAGTAATGATTGAATTAATAATTTTGTGGTATATGTACAATAATATCTAAATATTCAAAAATACAAGTGCGAGGTAATTATGGAGAGAACATTGGTGATTATAAAACCTGATGCAATTGAAAGAAAACTTATGGGTGAAATAATTTCTGTTTATGAAAAAAACAATCTTGATATAATAAATATGAAGATGCTTAAACCATCTGTTGAAATTGCACATAAACATTATTATGAACATGCAGATAAAATATTTTTCAATGAATTGGTTAATTACATAATAAGAGGCTTTGTATGTGCCTTAATTATCCAAGGAGATAATATTATTGAAAGAGTCAGGAAAATCAATGGGGCAACAGATCCTTTAAATGCCCAGCCGGGAACTATAAGAAAGATGTTTGCTTTGTCAAAGCAGGAAAATTGTGTTCATGGTTCAGATTCTAAGGAAAGTGCTGAACGAGAAATTAAAATTTGGTTTGAATAACAAAGAGTATACCACTAAATGAAGATAATTTTATTAAGACAGAATTTATATGAATGTTTTTATGATAAGGAAGGGAAAAATGATAAAAGAATTTGAAGGTATTAAACCAACTATAGACAATAAAACATATATTGCAGATGGTACTCATATAATAGGAAAGGTTACAATAAAAGAATACTCAAGTATTTGGTTTAACACAGTTGTAAGAGGAGATGTAAACTATATAGAAATAGGAAGATATACAAATATTCAAGACAACAGTGTTGTTCATGTTTCTAATGATTATCCCACAATCATAGGTGATTATGTAACGATAGGTCACAATGCTGTTGTTCATGCTTGTACAGTGGAAGATCATTGCTTAATCGGTATGGGTTCAATTATATTGGATGGTGCTGTCATAGGAAAAGGAAGCATAGTTGCTGCAGGAGCGGTAGTTAAGAAAAACCAGGTCATACCTCCTTTTTCCGTTGTTGCAGGAATACCTGCCAAAATTATAAAAACCACAGATGGTGATACTGAGAAAATACATTCCCAAGCATTAAAATATAAAGATGTGTGGTCAATCAGATATGGTATTATGCCTGATTGTGGCGGAGAATTATATGATGGCGGGGATATAATATAAAAACCTATAGAGGTGAGATATGGCTATTGCAATAATTTATGAATCAGAAGAATGGTCAAACAATTATTTAAAAGATTATTTAAGTAATAAAGGTTTTGAAGTATTGTTTATTAATTTTGAGGAAGCTGTGTTTAATGCGGCTTTTTTTAGTTCTGTCCGATTAATTGTAAACAGAATTTTTCCCAGCTCATATTTTAGGGGACATGTAAAGACATATTTTAAAGGTATTGATTTTTTAGGGGAGTTAAATAATAAAGGAATCCCAATGATTAATTCTTATGAAGCCTTAATGTATGATTTTGACAAACAATTAGTCTGCAAAACTTTACTGGAGAATGATATAAATACTCCGGAAGTTTATTGCAGCAGCAGGGATTTTTCTGTAGATAAAATAAAATTTCCATGCATTGTTAAGCCAAACAGAGGAGGCAGGTCTACTTATACTTGCAAGGTTGATAATACAGTAGAATTATCTGCGTTTTTAAAAACATTGCCACCCATAGATTTTATTTTTCAAGAATATATTAAATCAATAGACAATTATACTTTAAGAATTGAAGTAATAGATGGAAATATTTTTTCTGCAGTTAAAAGAAGTATTGATGATTCAGGTATATCATCATATCACAGAGGTGCTCAATATGAGCATATTTATAAATTAGACAAGCTTATAGAAAATATGGTAATTCATACACTGAAAACTTTAAACATAAAAATGGGCGGAATTGACGTAATTGTAAGCGATGATGGTCCTTATATAATTGATGTTAATGCAACATCTAATTTTTCAAAAGCATTTGTTGAATTTTTGGGTAAAAATCCTCTTGAAAAAATGGGGGACCTTATAATTTCAGAATATTTAAAAATAATAGAAATGCAAATGAAACCGGGAGGAGTATATGGTAATTAAGGAAGATTTTTATTATAATTCTGCAGATAATTTAACAAGAATTCATGCAATTAAATGGATTCCTGAAAATGAAATAAAAGGTATACTTCAAATTGCTCACGGAATGCTTGAGCACATTGACAGATATGATGATTTTGCTAATTTTATGGCTTCGAACGGAATAGTTGTTGCAGGAAATGACCATTTAGGACATGGCTCATCGGTTTTGTCTGAAGAAGATAGAGGGTTTTTTAGCGAAGGTGATGGAAACAAAACAGTAATTGAAGATATTAGAAAGCTAAGTGAAATATTGAAGGAAGAATATAGGGGTTTACCGTTTTTCATTTTAGGTCACAGTATGGGTTCATTTCTTTTAAGACAATATATATCTATTTATGATGACTTGGATGGAGCATTGATTGTAGGCACCGGCTATCAGCCCTATGCATTAATAAAGTCGGGAGAATTGATTTGTAAGGCTATGGCGGCCTTTAAGGGCTGGAGATACAGAAGTAAGTTTGTAAATCAATTGGCAATTGGAGGAAACAATAAGCATTTCGAACCTGCAAAAACTAAATCAGATTGGCTTACCAGAGATGAAGAAATTGTAGATGCTTATATTAAGGATAAAAGAATTGATTTTATTTTTACATTGAATGCATTTTATTATATGTTTAAGGGAATGCTTTATTTATATGATAAGAATTATATAAACAAAGTGCCAAAAGATTTACCTATTATACTTTTATCCGGATACCAAGATCCTGTAGGAAATTTCGGAAAGGATGTTAAAAAGCTTTATAATACCTGTAAAGACACCATGACAGATGTTACCATTAATCTTTACAATGATGACAGGCATGAAATATTAAATGAATTAGACAAAGAAAATATATATGAAGATATTTTAAATTGGATATTTGATAAAATATCGATTAAGATTTGACAGATTACCAAATTTTCCAACAAATTTTTAAATTTGGTAATGCATTTATTTGTAAATTAATATATAATTATAGCATAATTGATTGGAGGTTTTTTTATGAAAAGAATCAAAAAAATACTTTCCCTATGCTTAGTTTTGATTATGCTTACAAATATTTTTGCATTTGCAGATATTAATATAAATGATAACATTAAGGGTGCATTGCTTGG
>CAZCTI010000049.1:0-6565 GCA_964501385.1 uncultured Clostridia bacterium | reverse complement strand
GCTGACGGTTTTAAAACAGGATATACTGACAAAGCAGGAATTTGCTTAGTTTCAACAATGCCTGTTAAAGGAAAAGGGCAGGATTTTCGAATTATTGGAATTATTTTAGGTGCAATAACCCATGAGGACAGGTTAAATAAAACAATTGAATTACTGGAATATGGAAAAAACAATTTCATTAAACAAAATCTGACAGATACAACAAAAGCAATAGACAAGGTTTATATATCCAATTCAAAATCAGGGAAGGTAGATGTTTTTGCTGCATCTGATTTCAATAAGGTAATAAAAAATGACGATGTGATAACTACAAAAATATCATACAATAAATCTGTTAAGGCACCATTTTCCAAAGGAGAAAAAATAGGAACTGTTAGTATTTTTGTTAATGGTGAGGAAGTTGGACAGGTTGATGCTACTGTAAATGAAAATATAGAAAAGGCTAATATTTTAGTCATAATAGTCAGATTTATCCAAAATCTATTTTAGTGTTGAAATAAAATAAGTTTACTGCTATTATAAGTAATACTTATTTTTTTGTTGTAAAATGTAGAAATTTTTAACATTTTGAAATTATTTCATTAATTTAAAACATTCATGATGTATAATTATGAAAAGTGATTAATTGTTTTAAAATAATATATATTGATATTTAAGTAAATATTTGCACAAGCATAATGTCTAAATGAATATAATATAACTTAATAGAATAAATATGAATATTTAACAACTCAACATAGCAACAATCGTATTGACAAAATAATAAAAATAGTGTAAGATTTTTAAAAGTGATATGTGCATCTGTAGCTCAGAAGGATAGAGCAGTGCCCTCCTAAGGCATGTGCCGGGGGTTCGATTCCTCTCAGGTGCACCATTTTTATCAGTTTTAGCAAACGAATTCTCAGTATAAGAAAACGAATTCAGATAGTTTTATTAGTATAACTAATTTAATTATAAAATTATTAGGAGGATGAAATGAAAAAACTATTGTCTTTATTGTTAGTATTGGTATTAATATTAACTGCATGTACACAACCTACACCTCAAACACCACAAACACCGGAAACCCCGAAAACACCGGAAACTCCTGGTGAAGAACAACCAGATCCCACAGAAGGTGGAAAATATGCAGCAGAGCAAGTTTACAAAACCGTTTATGCTGAAGAAATTCAGACTATAAACTACTTGACGACTGCTACTACCGTAGAATTTGCATTAGCGGCAAATTTAGTTGACACTTTGGTTGACTATGATATGTATGGGGTACTTCAGCCTGCATTGGCAGAATCTTGGCAAGTTTCAGATGATGGGTTAACTTACACATTCAATATTAGAAAAGGTGTTAAATGGGTTGACTTTGAAGGAAATGAAGTGGCAGAAACAACTGCACATGACTTTGTAAGTGCTGCAGAATTCATGTTAGTTCCTGAAAATGAATCAGCAACAGCTAATTTATTCTATAGTGTAATTAAAAATGCAGAGGAATATTTCAATGGAGATATTACTGATTTTGCTGAAGTTGGAATTAAGGCTAAAGATGATTATACATTAATTTATACATTGAAAGAACCTGTTCCATATTTTGAATCAATGCTTACTTACGTATGTTTCTTCCCTGTATATGGTCCATTCTTGGAAGAAATGGGAGACCAATTTGGTACAGCAAATTCTGCATTATTGTATAACGGTTCATATATATTATCTGAATTTGAACCACAGATGCATAGAATTTTAACGAAGAACCCAACATATTGGGATGCTGAAAATATTCATATAGTTGAATTAAACTATAAATATAACAAAGAAGCTTCTGCATTGGCAGGAGAAATGTACAAACGTGGAGAAATTACAGCCGTTTCTATAGATCCTGCAAGTATTGATGAATGGATGAATAATCCTGAATTAAAAGTGCAGGTTAGACCGGGAACATTAGGAACTTACACATATTTCTATGCAATAAACTTTAAACCTAACTTTGATGCTCAATACGAACCTGAAAACTGGGCAATAGCAGTAAATAATTCTAATTTCCGTAAGTCGTTGGTAGCTGCATTCAACAGAGTTGCAGCAATGCAGACTAAAGAACCTTATAATCCTGAATATAGAATTCAAAACACAATTACACCTGAAAACTTTGCAGCACAAGGTGGCGTGGATTATACTAAAACAGGACCTTTAAAAGCTATAACAGAAGGAGACTTCTATGATACAGCTAAAGCTTTAGAATATAAAGAAAAGGCAGTTGAAGAATTAACAGCAGCAGGAGCAAAATTCCCTGTAAAAATGTTAATGCCTTATAACACAAATTCTACATCTTGGGCTAATGAAGCACAGGTTGTAAAACAACAGTTAGAAACAACACTTGGAACCGACTATGTAGAAGTTACATTACTTCCGCATGCACCGACAGGCTTCCTTGACGGAACAAGACGTGCAGGAAATTATACATTCATGCAAGTGAACTGGGGACCTGACTACGGAGATCCTGAAACTTATTCAGATCCTTTTGTAAGAGGTGGAAATTATAACTTCCCTGAATATACTACTGATGTAACAGCAGATGGACAGAACATTTACGAAGTTTATGAAGCAAAGATTGCTGAAGCAAAAGCAGAAGTTGTTGACTTAGTAAGACGTTATGAATTATTTGCCGAAGCAGAAGCTATTTTAATAGAAAATGCAATGGTAATGCCATTCCATGTAAGCGGCGGAGGCTATGTGGCATCAAAGGTACATCCATTTGAAGCTCCATATTCAGCATTTGGAATATCATCAGAAAGATGGAAGGGACAAAAATTATTGGCTAAACCATTGAGCACAGAAGAATTTGAAGCAGCACAGATAGAATGGCAGGCAGCAAGAGAAGCAGCATTAAAAGAAGCAGCTAACAAATAATTATAGGGGCTATTTAGCCCCTTGTTATCTTTATACACAAAAAAGGTAGAACATAACTGTTTTACCAATATCTTAAATAGAAAGAGAGGGCGTTAATGCATGAAATATATTTTAACAAGATTATCTCGGTCACTGCTTACGCTTATTATAGTAGTGACTGTAGTATTTTTACTGATGCGTATGATGCCTATAGAAGGATATTTTGGAGCAAGCTTTGACAAATTGGATGAAGCTCAAAAGATGGCAAAGCTTAATAATTTAGGACTATTAGATCCATGGTATATACAATTAAAGAATTTCTACACTGACCTTTTGAAGGGAGACTTTGGTGAATCCATAACTTATAGACCTAAGGTTGCTATTACAAAAATATTGGGGGATAAATTAATAACATCTCTTCGCTTTGGATTAGCATCACTAAGTGTTTCCATAATAACAGGTTTAAGCTTAGGAATACTAATGGCAAGGTACAAAGGCAAGATTTGGGATAAATTAGGTACAGGTTATGTAGTAGGTATAAATGCTGTTCCTGCAGTAATATACTACCTGCTGATACAGGTATATTTTACGGATATATTTAAATTGCCGCTACTTTACAGCAAGACAGATCCTAAAAGCTGGATATTACCCATACTTTGCTTATCATTAGGAAGTATAGCATATTATGCTATGTGGATAAGACGTTACATGGTTGATGAATTAAATAAAGATTATGTAAGATTAGCAAGGGCAAAAGGTTTAAGAAATAAAGATGTAATGGTAAGACATGTTATGAGAAATGCTTTTGTTCCAATGGCTCAATATTTGCCTGCATCCATACTTTATACGGTATCAGGGTCAATTTATGTTGAATCATTATTTTCCATACCGGGAACAGGCGGACTTTTAGTTACGGCAATTCAAAGACAGGATAATACATTGGTTCAAGCATTGGTTTTATTATATTCATCTATAGGAATTGTAGGGTTAATGTTAGGAGATATTTTAATGTCTACATTTGACCCAAGAATAAAATTATCACATGAAGGAGGATCCAGATAATGACAGGTAAAAAAATTATAAACAACATGGCTGACAACATAGATCCATCCTTGTTTGATTTTGCAGAATATGATGAATCTAAAAGTGAATTAACTGGTTATTCCAACTATTCATTTTGGAGATCTACATTTCAAGTTTTCATGAAAAATAAAGTTGCAGTTTCTTTATTAATATTAATTGCACTTGTAATTTTATTTACAATGATACAACCATATTTACCAAATCAAAAAAGTCCTACGCAAATATATATAAACCCTGCTACGGGTTTACAATATAGAAATGTACAACCAAATGATGAATCTATAAGTGAGAAGTTTATATTTGGAACAAACTCTATAGGGCAGGACTTATGGGCAAGGCTTTGGAGTGGTACCAGGACATCTTTGTTTATAGGATTGGCTGTTGGTATATTTGAAGCAATTGTAGGTATAACTATTGGAGCTCTTTGGGGTTATGTGAGAAAATTGGATGCAATTATAACTGAAATATATAATGTATGGGATAATATACCATCAACAGTAATTTTGATTATATTGACATATATTATGAAACCTGGAATCCCAACTATCATATTTGCTATGTGCATGACTGGTTGGCTTCAAATGGCAAGATTTGTAAGAAACTTAATAATAATTATTAGAGATAGAGAATATAATCTTGCATCAAGATGTTTAGGAACGCCGACAAATAGAATTATAACAAAAAACCTGTTACCATACTTGGTATCGGTTATAATGTTAAGGATGGCCCTGGCAATACCGGCTGCCATAGGCAGCGAAGTATTTCTTTCATATATAGGTATGGGATTACCGGTTGATATTCCATCATTAGGAAATCTAATCACTGAAGGAAGATCATTGATGATGGATCCTAACCAAAGATATCAGTTATTCTTCCCGGCTGCTGTAATATCTGTTGTTACCATATCCTTCTATGTTATCGGCAATGTTTTTGCAGATTCTGCCGATCCAAGAAATCATGTATAGGAGGTTATCATGCACAACGAAATAGTATTATCTGTTGAAGATTTAGTTATAAAATTTAATTTAAGAGGACAGGAGCTTACTGCAATAAGGGGAGCATCCTTAAACCTGTACAAGGGTGAAAGCTTGGCCATAGTTGGGGAATCAGGCTCAGGAAAATCAGTATTTACAAAATCATTTATGGGTCTGTTGGATGCTAACGGCAGAATTGAAAGCGGGTCCATAATGTACAAGGGTAATGATTTAGCAAAATATAAAACTGAAGATGACTGGATAAAAATTAGAGGAAAAGAAATAGCTATGGTTTTCCAAGATCCCATGACTTCTTTAAATCCTCTTAAAACAGTTGGAAAACAGGTTCAAGAATCAATTGAGCTTCACCAAGACCTAAAAGGTGATGAAGCAAAAAAATTAGCCGTTGAAATATTAGGTGATGTTGGCATTACAGAGCCGGAAAGAAGATATAATCAGTATCCTCATGAATTTTCAGGCGGTATGAGACAAAGGGTTGTTATAGCAATAGCTGTAGCGTGCAATCCTAATATATTGGTATGTGATGAACCTACAACTGCATTGGATGTTACTATTCAGGCACAAATTCTTCAGTTGTTGAAAAACTTACAAAAAAAATATCAATTAACCATTATTTATATAACACATGACTTAGGTGTTGTTGCCAATGTTGCTGACAGAATTGCTGTTATGTATGCAGGTGATATAATTGAATTAGGTATGTCTGAGGAAGTATTCTTTGATCCAAAGCACCCTTATACGTGGGCTTTGTTATCATCATTGCCTCAGCTTGGAATTAAAGGAGAAGCTTTATATTCCATAAAGGGAACTCCTCCAAACTTATTTAAAGAAATAAAGGGAGATGCTTTTGCTCCTCGCAATCCTCATGCATTGAAAATAGACTTTGAAGAAAGACCACCATATTTTGAGGTAAGTCCTACCCATAAAGCAAGGACTTGGTTGTTAGACCCAAGAGCACCTAAGGTTGAACCACCTCTTATAATTCAAAAAATGAGAGAAATGGAAGCAAAGAGAGGTGAAGGCGTTGAAAAGTAACGAGAAACTATTAGAGGTTAAGAATTTAAGAGTTGAATTCGGTAAAAGCAAAAAAAAGTTTGTAGCTGTAAATGATGTTAGCTTTAATATTTATAAGGGTGAAACTTTTGGGCTTGTTGGTGAGTCTGGTTCAGGAAAAACAACAATAGGAAGGGCGATTATCAGAATTAATCCTGCTGCAGGCGGTGAAATAATATACAAGGGTCAAAAAATAAGCGGAAAAATTGACAAGGAATTAGATAATGAAGTTACAAAAAAAATCCAAATGATTTTCCAAGACCCTATGGCATCTTTAAATGAAAGGGCTAAAGTTGATTATATTGTTTCCGAAGGTCTTTATAACTTGAAAAACTATGGTTCTGAGGAAGATAGAAAGAAAAAGGTAGAGCAGGCATTGTTAGATGTTGGTTTATTGCCTGAGTTTGCCAGCAGATTTCCTCATGAATTTTCCGGCGGACAAAGACAGCGTATAGGTGTTGCAAGGGTTTTGGTAATGGAGCCTGAACTGATTATAGCTGACGAACCTATATCTGCTCTTGACGTATCAATTCGTGCTCAGGTTATAAATTTATTGGCAC
>CAZCTI010000048.1:0-13306 GCA_964501385.1 uncultured Clostridia bacterium | reverse complement strand
CTCCTCCAAGTACGTATTTTATAATAGTATAACTATTTATTTGACTTATATAACTATACCACATAATTAATGATTTAAAACATATTAAATTCAAAGTATACCCTTCATTTAGCTGTACTAATATTATACAAGGCAAAAACTTATATAAACTATTTTTTTAGTCCAAATTATAATTAAATCGTTCAAAGGCTTTAACCTGGCAATTAGTTGATATTCTTTCTGTATCAACTTATACACCATCCAAATCAAATATTACCAATTTTATGTTTTCCATATTTAAAGCCATAATACATCTCATCGGTTAACAATATATTTAATCTTAATATATATTTCAAGAAATTTTGTTGTAAAAAATGAAGAAACATATGTCATTTACAAGACAGTATGCCTCTTCACCAATTACTTTTTAATCTATTGCTTCTAAAGTTTCAATATCGAACAAATGAAACCTGTTCCAATGAATTCTTAACTCAACTTTATCGCCGGACCTTTTATTAGTTTTAGGATCAACTCTTGCAATTATTTGTTTACCAAACTTATTCATATAAAGATATGTTTCTGAGCCCATAAGTTCTGATACTTCAATAGTTGCATATATTGTTGAATAATGACTATAAAGTTCATCTACTTCAGTTTCATGAAGATTTTCCGGTCTAAAACCAACCAACACTTTTTTCCCTATATAACCTTTTTCCTTAAGCAAGTGTTCCTTGTGTTCATGTATATTTATTGTTGTTTCATCTGAAAGAATTATTTCTATCCTTCCATCCTTTTCTTGAACTTGACCCTCTGTAATATTCATTTGAGGACTACCAATAAACATGGCTACAAAAGTATTTGCAGGATAATCATATACATTTTGCGGAGTGTCAATTTGCTGTATGTCCCCATCCTTCATTACTACTATTCTTGTTCCCATTGTCATTGCTTCTGTTTGATCATGAGTGACATATATAAATGTAGTTTGAAGCCTTTTGTGAAGCTTCGATATTTCTGTTCTCATCTGCACTCTTAACTTTGCATCCAGGTTTGATAAAGGTTCATCCATTAAAAACACCTTTGGCTCTCTTACCATTGCTCTGCCTAAAGCAACTCTTTGCCTTTGTCCTCCTGACAAGGCTTTTGGTTTTCTTCCTAAAAGACTTTCTATCTCTAACAATTCTGCTGCACTTTTTACTCTTTTATTTATTTCTTCTTTAGAAACTTTGCGAAGTTTCAATCCAAATGCCATATTGTCGAAGACAGACATGTGTGGATACAAAGCATAATTTTGAAATACCATTGCAATATCCCTGTCTTTAGGATGCATATTATTTACTAACACATCCCCTATAAATAACTCACCTTCAGTAATATCCTCTAATCCTGCAATCATTCTTAGGGTGGTTGATTTACCGCAGCCTGATGGTCCAACCAATACTATGAATTCTTTATCTTCGATTTCAAGATTAAAGTTTCTTACTGCTGTAACATTACCGGGATATATTTTTTTAATGCCCTTTAATGATATATTGGCCATTATCATCATCCTCCCAAAATTAATATCTACTTATCATATAAAACTAAATGCAGAAAGATATAATATCCCCCAATACATCTTAGAATCAGAATGATTAATACTCCACCTTCGTCATGTACCTTCTTGTTGATAATGGATGATTCCTTACTGACGCAAGATTTTCAGAAAATCTGTCTAATACAGCTGAAACAACAAAGGGACTGAAGTATCCTCTTAAGTCTTCAGGAACGCCATTTAGCGGATAATCCTTGGTATCAATTAGAACCATATTCTTCGTATACTTATTTGCAAATGAAACTACCCTATCAAGCAATGGTCTTGTTAAATCCTCTCCTTGGAACACTAAAAGGTTAGTATCCTCTTGAACTATTTCAAATGACCCATGGAAAAATTCACCCGCATGAACAGGCTGAGCTTTAATCCATTGCATTTCTTCCAATATGCATATTGCATATGAATAAGTTTCACCCCAAACTGCTCCAGCCCCCAATGTCATAAAAAATTCAGCATCTTTATATTCCTCTGCAAATTTTTCAGCTTTTTCTTCCGCTAAGATTTTTATATTCTCCATGTTACCGGGAAGTGTTGCAAGAGCATTCATCATTTCATCATATCTGTCATAATTATCAGTATGCTTGATTAAATTAAATACTATTTGATATAACATAATCAATTTAGAATCAGTTACACCATTTTTAGCAGCATTGGCAAAACAATAATCTACGGTTTGCCCAAGGGGTGAATTGGCTTCTCCCGTGAATCCAATGGTAGCTGCACCCATTTTCTTTGCTAATTTCGCAGCTGCAACGGTTTCCTTAGTAGTACCGGTATATGATGATAATATCACTAAAGATTTGTCATTGAATTGTTTAGGCTTTATATTTAGAAATTCACTTGCATTGTATTCATAAACGGGAAGTGTCGAATTAACCTCCATTACATATTTAAGAGGTGTCATAACTGCTAAAGATCCGCCACAGCCAACTAAAAACACATTGTTTACACCCTTTTCGACTACATTTTTAACAGCATCTTCAATATTATTTTTCTGGTCTATTCCTCTTTGAAGAACTGCCTTATATTCAGTAAAATCTGCTTTCATTATACTTTCCTCCTAATTTTTAGTTATCCTTTAACCCCGCCTGATGTTATTCCTCTTATAAATTGCTTCTGGAAGATAATAAAAAGTATTATCATAGGAAGTGCCGAAATAGTAAGGGCTGCCAATAACACAGTCCAATCTGTACTCAGTGTACTCCTTAAGTTCATAATACCTACCGGTATAGTTCTAAGAGCACTATCCTCAATGAATACTAAAGCAAACATAAATTCATTCCAAACAGACATTGCCGCCAATAGAGCTGATGTAGCTAAAATCGGCTTGCTCATAGGCAAAATAATATTCCAAAACACTCTCCATGCTGAGCATCCGTCAATATATGCAGAGTCCTCAATTTCCCTAGGTAGGGAAAGCATGTACGACCTTATTAGAAATGATGTAAATGGTATCCTAAAGGCAATATATGGAATAATCATAGCCCAATATGTATTATAAATTTTTAATTTCTGAAGCAGTTTGAAAAGTGAAATCAAGCTTACCTGAGGGGCTAACATAAGCCCCCCTACAATAATCAACAAAAATATATTTTGTCCCTTAAATTCATATCTGCTAAGTGCAAATGCACAGCAGGCACTTATTAACAAGGTAACAGTTACTGATACGGATGTAACGAATATACTGTTGATAAAAAATCTTCCTACTCCCACATTCCAAGCTAAGTTATAATTGCTCCAAAGCAATTTCTTAGGGAAATTCCAGGTTTCCAAAAATAGTTCTTTATTAGTTTTGAATCCTGAAATTATCATCCATAACAATGGGTAAATAATCATTACAGCAAAGGTTATGAGCAAGAGGAATATAAACATGAATAATAACTTTGAAAATATACTATAATTTTTATTCATATTATCCTCCTTATGTTTCATCTTTTTCTTTTGTCACTTTAAGCTGTATCAGGGTTACAACAAAAGTAATCAAGAATATTAATGTAGCAATAGTTGCAGCATATCCCATCTCATCGTTTCTAAAACCTGTTCTATACAAGTATGATGCTAAAACTTCGGTAGATCTTCCCGGACCTCCTGCAGTCATTACATAAACTTCATCAAATACCTTAAATGCACCAATTACAGTAATTATACTTGAAACCAAAATCGTTTCCTTAATCTGAGGTATGGTTATATGAATAAACTTTTTAAATGCACTTGCACCATCAATCATAGCTGATTCATATAACTCCTCGGGTATTTTTTGTATAGCCACAAGGAATAAAAGCATTATATAACCAATATACTGCCACTGTGAAGTTGCGATTACAGCATACATGGCTGTGCTGCTTTGACCGAGCCAATCATGTGCCAATGATTCTAAACCTATAACTTTTAAAAACGCATTTAACAACCCGATATTAGGATTATAAATTAATTGAAATAACAATCCTACTACTGTTATAGAAATTACAGATGGTATAAAGTAAACAGTTCTAAAAAAAGCCTGGTATTTCCTCATAACCTTCTCTTCTAAAATTGCTGCCAATATCATCCCTATACCTACCTGAAATACTATTGAGATTACAGCATATAAAATGTTATTTTTAAGAGCGATATAGAATATGGGATCAGCAAACAATCTTTTGTAATAATCTAAACCTACAAAAACCTTCTCTTCTGAAAAACTACTCCATCTGAACATACTATAAATAAAGTTCTGAATAATTGGGTAGTATATAAACAGAATAACAAACACCAATGCCGGCAGCATAAATAATATAGCTGCCTTTTTATTTCGATACATGTTCATGTTCTCACCCCTTATTCATATGTTTCTATTTATTCGACTTCACTTTGCACCTCTTTAGCTACCTTTTGTACCTCTAACATTATTTGCTCAGGAGTTTTTGTTCCATTCAATAACTCCTGCAAATTAGGCAAGTAAACATCAGATACTTTTATATGAACGTCTGTATCAAACCAAAGTGCCATACCTTCAGCTTCTTCAATAGCCTTCATTCCTCTTACCAAAAATTCGGGAGAGTTTTTCTCATTAACAGCACCTATAATTGGGCTTGGCCATCCAAGCTGGGTAACCAATTTATCGGCATTTGCCTTATTTGTTAAATACTGAAGGAATTTAACTGCTTCATCAGGATGTTTTGACTTTGAAGATACTAAAAATCCATCCGGTGCTCCTGTCAGATAATTCTGATGTCCCTTGCCTTCAGCTATAGCCGGTAACTCAAAGAAATCCCATTTTCCCGGAAGATTATCTTCTACCTCTATGAATTCTTCTAATTCCACATAAACCATAGCTACCTGTTCTCCGTAGAACATTTGGTTAGACATATTATGCTCTGTTGAGTTTACTCCCTCTATAAAATATCCTTTATCGTTCAAGGATTTAAAATACTCAAGTGCCTTAATATATCCCGGATCAGTAAATTCTCCTGTTTTAGGGTTATAGTCCTTCATCCTTACATCCTGTGCAACAAACTTCTGATTTAATCCTGTCAAGTAATGACAACCTGCCCATGGATATATATTTCCAAAACCTATAGGTGTAATATTGTTTTTCTTCAAAGTTTCTAATACTGTCATAAACTCTTCCCAAGTGTTAGGTTTTTGTAATCCTAATTTATTGAACATTTCGGTATTATATACAAAAAATTTCCCATTAATTCTTAAAGGAATCCCATAGGTTTTACCATCATAAGTATATGGCTCTAATCCTGCTTCCATTATGCTGCTTTTCCATTCACTATCTTTTTCAAGATAAGGAGTCAAATCTAATGCATTGTTTGACCTTACAAATTTAGTGGCAAATTCACCTGACCATGAGAAAAAAACATCAGGTTGATTATCTGTGCCCATTAAAATACGTAATTTATCCTTTATGGGTTCGTCGCCTACTGCTTCAACATTTACTTTTATATTTGGATTATCCTTCATAAAAGCTGCTACTACTTCATCAAAATATATGCTGTATTCCGGTTGAGGCCATTTATGTAAAAACTTTATTTCAACTTGATCTGTACCGCCTGTTGGTTTGCTTGACTGACATGCTGTCAATACTAATATGAGAGTTAACAATAGAAATATTATTAATTTACTTTTTTTCATCTTTGAATCCTCCTAATTATTTTCAATATTTACTCCATAACCAAAAGCTCCATAATATGTACAAACATTTGCTGCTTCTTTTGCTGACTGATATAATGTCTCTTTAATGTCCTCTTTTCTTAAAATGCCCATTAAAAGTCTGGAAATGAATCCATCACCTGCCCCTAAAGTATCTACGACCTCCGTTGGCACTATACCCTGATTATAATACCCACCCTTGTACCACAACGTAGAACCTTTAGAACCCCTTGTTACTAGAATCAATTCAGCCTTATAATCCCTTACATTTCGAATAAAATCAATAACCTCATCATCACTTTTGCCGCTTCCTGAAAATAACGCATAATCCACATAAGGTAAAGTCTTATCCAAATATTCCTCAGTATAATCATTAGAAAAATCAAAAGATATTTTGACATTTGTTTTTCTCATTGACAACAATTGATTTTCTATACCGCTGTATATACTTGTATGAATCAGATGAAATTTTCTTATAAAATCATAATCTTCTTCACCAAGGATGATATTATGAGATACTCCCGTGCTGCCTTTTAAAAAAGTTCTGTCCCCATCAATTAATGTAACTCTTGCATACGCATTTTCTCCATCTAATACCCTTACTTTTGAAACATCAACTCCTTCGCCCTTAAGAGATTCATAAATATGATGTCCTGCATAGTCATTACCAAGACAACCAAGATAAGCCGTTTCTGCACCATAACGTTTGCATAATACTGCTATATTAAGTGCATTTCCCCCTGGGAACATTTTCCCCATGTGTATATACTTATCAACAACATTGTCTCCGATGCCAATAATTTTTACCAAATGCTCACCTCCATTTTTTTATATCTAACGCTTATGATTAATCAAAATATTATTCTTGAATAAGTATCATTTATATACCTTATACTTCACCATTAGGCCATAATTCAGTGTAAAAAGTTGTTCTGTCCCCTATATTTAAAGATCTTGTAGCCTCTACAACACTGTCATTTATATCATATGTGATGGATTCTAACAAAAACGCTGGTGTATGTTCTTTAATCTTCAATATTTTAGACTCATTTGAATTTAATGAAGTTATTCTTATCCATTGCTTTGAAAACTTTAACTTGTATTTATATATATCTTCAATAACTTTATATAGAGAATGACTTTCAAAATCATACATGAGAAGGTTTTCAAACCTGCTAACCGGTAAATATGAGTATTCCAAAGCTAAGGGTATATTATCTCCATATCTAATACGGATGATCTCATATACTTTTGTTCCAATTGAAGTTTCAAGAAGTGCAGCAATTTTTTTATTAGCTTCAATTATTCCGAACTTAACAACCTTATTGCCCGGCTTGATACCTTTTGATTTTAGCATTTGCGAAAAACCGCTAAGATTAACAAAATCTCTATTGATTTTTGGAAATCTTACAAATGTTCCTTTACCTTTAATTCTTTTGGCATATCCCAAATCTACAAGCTGTGTCAGTGCATTTCTGGCAGTCATTCTACTTATATTATAAGTTTCACTTAATTCCCTTTCAGAAGGTAATTGACTTCCATTCTTATACTCCTCGGAATTTATCTTATCTATAAGTATGTCCTTGATTTGAATATATACCGGAGGAATATATGTCTTTTTTATCATGTAATCACTTGCTTTCTATGATATTCTGGTATAGTTGTATATACCACCCTGTTTTAGTATAGCACAACATTTTCTTTCTTTCAATAAAAAAAGTAATTAATTATTGGTAAAAATTAATTACTTTTTTTTATATTTATTTGCCTATTTCATTTATATCATAGGGTGTTTCTTGATAAATTATATTTATCCAATTTTTAAAAAGCAAATTAGCATGGCTTCTCCATTTTACATAAGGTTGTTTTGAAGTATCGTCATTAGGATAATAATTTTGGGGAATATTAATTGGTTTATTTTGGCTTACATCCCTGTCGTATTCCTTTTTTAAAGTTAAGGGGTCATACTCCGAATGCCCCATGATGAAAATTCTTTTGTAATCATCTGTAACGACAATGTGAATTCCTGCTTCTTCAGATTCTGCCAACACTAAAAGCTCTTTAACAGATAAAATGTCTTCCTTTAAAACTTCGGTATGTCTTGAATGAGGAACATAAAACACATCATCAAAGCCATTTAACAGCATACACGTGTCATGCTTTTTTTCATGTTCAAATACACCGAAAACTTTAGCCGGCAGTTCTCTTTTGTTAAGTCCGTAAAAATAATGTAATGCCGCTTGTGCTCCCCAACAAATATACATTGTGGAAGTAACATTCGTATGAGAGAATTCTAAAATTTCCTTTAACTCATCCCAATAATCCACTTCTTCAAATTTAAGAAGCTCTACAGGTGCTCCCGTAATAATCATACCATCGTACTTTTTATGCTTAACTTCGCTTATATTTTTATAAAAGTTTTTCATATGGCTTTGCAAAACATTTTTTGCTTCATGAGTTCCCGTTTGAATAAATTCCACATTTATTTGTATGGGGCTGTTTGAAAGAAGCCTTACAAATTGTGTTTCTGTTTCTATTTTTGTAGGCATTAAATTAACCAATGCTATTTCCAGTGGTCTTATATCTTGGGTTTTTGCTCTTTCGCTGCTCATTACAAAAATATTTTCTTGTTCCATTATTTTATAAGCCGGTAATTCAAAAGGTATTATAACAGGCATTTTAATCATCCTTTCAAGTGTTATTCAAGTGCAGATTTAATATCATTTATTATATCGTCAATATTTTCAATGCCAACATTTAATCTTATGGCTTCAGGCATTACACCTGCCTTTATTTGCTGTTCATCTGTCAGCTGTCTGTGAGTGGTGCTGCCGGGATGGAGCACGCATGTTCTTACATCACCTAAGTGAACCACATTGTTTATCCATTTTAATTTTTTGGTAAATTCTCTTCCCGCCGCAGCTCCACCTTTAATACCGAATAAAATCATGCCGCTGCCGCCTTTAGGTAAGTATTTTTCAGAAAGGTCGTAATATTTACCCTTTTTTAGCTTAGGGTAATTTACCCATAATACATTTTCATGTCCTTCAAGGAACTCTGCAACCTTCAATGCATTTTCGCAATGTCTGTCCATTCTAACATGCAGTGTTTCAAGACCTCTCAAATAAATAAATGCATTAAAGGCACTTAGCACTGCACCAAAATCCCTCAATATGTGAGTTCTTGCCTTTGTAATATAGGCAGATTCTTTAAATGTTTCATAATAGCTTAAACCATGATAGCTTAAATCCGGATCTACCAATCCCGGAAATCTAACCTTATCCCATTTGAAATTCCCTGCGTCAATTACAACTCCTCCCATGGATGTTGCCTGACCGTCAATATATTTACTTGTTGAATGTATTACTATGTTTGCACCATGTTCTATAGGTCTGCAAAGATATGGTGTTGCAATGGTATTGTCAACTATAAACGGCAGTCCCGCCTTTTTTGCCGCTTTTGAAATTGTTTCAAAATCCAAAACATTAAGCCCCGGATTACCTATTGTTTCTCCGAATACTGCTTTAGTATTATCTTTAACCAAGGATAATATTTCATCTTCGGTGCTGCCTGGAGCAAAAAACGAGGTTTCTATTCCTAATTTTTTTAAGCTTGAAGATAATAGTGTAAATGTTCCTCCGTAAATGGTGGAATTGGCTACTAAATGGTCTCCTGAATTGCAAATGTTCATTATGGCCATTGCGGTAGCTGCCATTCCCGAAGATACTGCAACTGCTCCAACTCCTCCTTCAAGCTTTGCCATTTTGTTTTCAAATGCTTGAACAGTAGGGTTGCTTATTCTTGAATACATATGACCTGACTGAGTTAAATCGAATAAACCTGCCACAAAATCAGGATCCTTGTAATTATATGTGGTACTTTGAACCAATGGATAAACTCTTGGCTCCCCTTCCTTAAACTCTTCTAAGGACTGTACCAATGCTGTTTCTAATTTAAAATTATTTTCCATATTTTCCTCCTATATAAGCAGGCTCCATCACCAATTTGTTCACTCCCTATGGTCGTGCAAATTGGGATTACGCTGCATAAGACCTACCGCCACTTTTCAGAAAATCATAATTGGGGACATTCCTCTTTCCCCAAAGACTATCCACATAGTAGAGGTGTGTCCCCATTCCTTTAATAAGTGGGGTTAGGGCTATAAAAAAATTTCCCCCAATGAAGAGAGGAAAATATATTTATCTGCCGTCCCCTCATCTTTCAAAGATACCTTTGCCGGAATTAGCACCTTACAATTTGTAGGTTGCCGAGACTTCAACGGGCCGTTCCCTCCATCTCTCTTGATAAGAAGTATTTATTTAATTTTAATTAATTTATACTATATGAGTTTTTTTGTCAAGTAGTTTTTTTATATGCATATAATAATATTATTCGTTATGTAAATTAAAGAGAGGTGTGATTTTATTGAAATATAATCCATTTGATGGCAAAATGTATAAAGTAAGAGAAAAGCTTACAAATAACATTTTTTCTTTAGAGCAGGCACCGCAAGAATCTCCCGCACAAACGGTACCTGTTCAACAAGAAAGTGTGGGATACTTATCGGTAAGTGCTTTCACTGCATCCGGTGCATTGCCTGTACCGGATGCATTAATAACAATTTATATATTTGATGAAGATGGTGAAGAACATGAAATAGGACATTATACAACAGATGTCAATGGTCAGATACCTCTGATTACATTACCTGTAGTTTATAATCGTTTTAACCCGTTTGAAAGCACTGAGTTTTATTTCTCTACTTATAATTTGAGAGCTCAAGCAATAAACTATTATACGATAAATATAATAGATCTTAGAATTTTCCCCGAAACCACTACTATTATAAACCTTGATATGATTCCGGCACCGGTAGGTCCTACTGAAGGACGTGAAATGACAATTGTTATTCCCCCCAGCCCTCCGGATATATCAAATGATTAGGGAGGTGCACTATGAGTATTGAAATTCCCGGACTTACGCAAGTAGTTATACCGTCATCAATTACAGTACATTTAGGAGCTCCTGACGAACCTGCAGAAAATGTAACTATATCTTTTATTGATTATATTAAAAATGTTGCTTCAAGCGAAATTTATCCTACATGGCCGGAAAGTTCGCTTAGAGCTAATATATATGCAATTATTTCTACCGCATTGAACAGGGTTTTCACTGAATGGTACAGAGCAAGAGGTTATAATTTTGATATAACTAATGACACCAGATTTGACCAAGCATATGTTCATGGCAGAGGTGTGTTCAGCAGTGTTTCAGAAATAGTAGATGATATTTTTGACAGTTATATTGCACGACAAGGGCAAATAGAGCCTCTTTATGCTCAATTTTGTGATGGTCGTGTTTCATGGTGTCCGGGACTTTTGCAGTGGGGTACGGTTGAATTGGCACAGCAAGGCTACACTCCATATGAAATTCTTCAATATTATTATGGAGACAATATTATTATTGAAACAGATACTCCATTGGCTGAGGCTTATGAAACATATCCCGGCATACCCCTTCAATTAGGAGATAACAATCCTTATGTATTATTAATGCAAATTATGTTAAATACTATATCTACAAACTATCCTGCTATTGCTCTGATTCAAAATCCGGAAGGAACATTCGATGAAGCTACACAAACTGCAGTAACTACATTCCAGCAAATATTTAATTTGCCGGCTACAGGAATTATTGATAAATCAACTTGGTATCAAATCAGAAGAATTTATACCGCTGTTACCAGATTAGCCGAGTTAACTTCAGCGGGACTGGCAATAAGTGATATACCCGAATACACGCCTACCCCCGGACCTGAGGATATAGTGCCAAGAGTTCAGGCAGTGCAGTATTTTCTTAATGTTCTTTCGGCATATTACAACAGTATTCCTTCTGTAGATATTAGCGGAGTATTAGATACCCATACAAGATCAGCCATAATGGAATTTCAAAAGGTTTTTAACTTACCCATAACCGGTATTGTTGATGAGCAAACTTGGAATTCTATGTCTAATGCAGTAATAGGTATTTTAGAAACACTTCCTCCATCAGCTATAGCTCTTCCTGCATTAATATGGCCGGGTATTACATACCAGGTAGGCTCTGAAGGACCTGGCGTCTACCTAATTCAGCAATATTTGGCTTATATTGCATCTGTGTTGGCAGGTATTCCCCCCGCTGAGCCGGACGGTATTTATGGACCTGAAACAGAACAGGCAGTAAGAGGATTCCAAGAATATTTCGGAATTGATGTTACAGGTGTAGTTGACAGATATACTTGGAACAGAATAGTCCTCATATACCGCAATTTAAGATTTGGTAATCCAAGTAATATAAATAGTCTTGAAGGAATGTAAAATCATCGGCAATGCCGGTGTTTTTTCATTTATCAACAAAATTATGTTTAAATTAATAATTTAGTGATAATATATAATTAGATAAAGTTAACAACAAATGAATTAAATAGGAGGTTATTTTTTTGAATGCTCAAAAATTTACTCAAAAATCATTGGAAGCAATACAGGAGGCACAAAATTTAGCATTAGAACAACAGAATATGCAAATTGAACAAGAACATTTATTGTATGCTCTGGTAACCCAAGAAGGGGGCTTAATCAGCGAACTTCTTGCCAAAATAGGTATTAATCCTGAATATTTTAAATCAAAATTAAAACAAATAGTTGATAGAATACCTCGAGTTACGGGACCCGGAAGAGAAGCTGGTAAAATTTATATATCTCATGATGTAGATAAAGTTTTAATTGATGCGGAAAACCAAGCTGAAAGAATGAAGGATGACTATGTTTCAGTGGAACATATTATGATTTCTTTGTTAGCTATGCCAAAAGCAAATCTTAAAAATTTACTTATGGAGTTTAATATAGACAAGGATAAATTTTTAAATTCTCTTATATCGGTAAGAGGAAATATTAGGGTTACCTCGGATACTCCGGAATCAACATATGATGTGTTGAAAAAGTATGGCTCTGACTTGGTTGAATTAGCCAAAAACAACAAATTAGACCCTGTTGTAGGCAGGGACTCGGAAATAAGAAATGTAATACGCATTTTATCCAGAAAAACAAAAAACAATCCTGTTTTAATCGGTGAGCCGGGAGTAGGTAAAACTGCCATAGCCGAAGGTTTAGCTCTTCGTATAGTACGAGGCGATGTACCTGCAAATCTTATAGACAGGAAAATATTTTCGTTAGATATGAGTTCATTAGTGGCCGGTGCAAAATTCAGAGGTGAATTTGAAGAAAGGCTCAAAGCTGTTTTGGAAGAAGTTAAAAAAAGTGAAGGTAAAATAATTCTTTTCATAGATGAACTTCATACAATTGTTGGAGCAGGCAAGACAGAAGGAGCAATGGATGCAGGCAATATGCTCAAGCCCATGCTGGCAAGAGGTGAACTTCACTGTATTGGAGCAACCACATTAAATGAGTACAGACAATATATTGAAAAGGATGCTGCTCTTGAAAGAAGATTTCAGCCCGTATTGGTAGATGAACCAACTGTTGAGGACACCATATCCATACTTCGAGGGCTTAAAGAAAGATATGAAGTGTTTCATGGAGTAAAAATACAAGATCA
>CAZCTI010000047.1:4641-13371 GCA_964501385.1 uncultured Clostridia bacterium | reverse complement strand
ATTTTCTAAAAATCAAGTTTTAGATATTATTAAGAAAGTTTGGAAATATGTTCTTATTGGTGTTGGAATAGGTGCAGCAATTCATAATTGGATTCCTGAGTCTATGATATCAGCCGTACTTGGACGTGATAAATGGTATTCTGTAATAATAGCTGTTGTTGTTGGTATACCCATGTATGCTGATATTTTTGGAACATTGCCTATAGCAGAAGCATTGGTAGCAAAAGGTGTTGGATTAGGTACTGTTTTAACATTCATGATGGGGGTAACAGCTTTATCTTTGCCTTCAATGATTATGTTAAAACAAGTATTAAAACCTAAATTGTTGTGGACTTTTATCGGATTAGTATCTTTAGGGATAATAATAATTGGATATGTATTTAATGCTATCGGATACATGTTCATATAAAATAAAAAGGAGAATGTCATGATTATAAAAGTATTAGGTACCGGATGCAAAAATTGTGTTAATTTAAAAGAGAATACGGAAAAAGCTTTAAAAGAAACAGGAATTGTTGCAGAAGTAATTAAAGTTGAAAACATGAAAGACATTATACGTTATGGAGTAATGCAAACACCTGCATTGGTTATTGATGAAAAGGTAGTATCATATGGTAAGGTTTTAAAACCGGGTGATATTGCTAAGTTATTGGAAAAAAACAAATAAATATGAAAGTGGTGATGGGTTGAAAAGCAAATATGAGCGAGCTGCATTTGTATTTAAGGCTTTAAGTGACCCTAACAGGCTTGCTGTTATTGATATGATTAAAACTGAAGAAAAATGTGCATGTAAAATTTTAGAAGAATTACACATAACCCAGCCTACATTATCTCATCATATGAAAATATTGTGTGACTCGGGTTTGGTTAATTCAAGGCGTGAAGGAAGATGGATGCATTATTCTATCAACGTTGAGTTGTTTTACGAGGTAAAAAGGTTATTTAATTTTTAATAACAAAAGGCGGTCAAAGACCGCCCCTACGTTTTTAAATACGAATGTATTATATAATTTGTGGATATAACCTTTTGTCGGTCATTACAGTACATCTACAACATCAAGTGCTTCTATTAATTCCACATCTTCATATCTTTCCTGGAAGCTTTTTAAAGCATATTGGTTTGTAAACAACAATACCGGTCTTTCGTAATGATCATAAACAAGCATACAGCGGGAATTTTGGTATTTTTTTAAACTTTCCGGATTATCTGTTTTAACCCATCTTGCAACTGAAAACTCAAGATTTTCCATGCGAATATCAGTATTGTATTCATTAACAAGGCGGTATTCAAAAACCTCAAACTGCAAAACACCAACTGCACCTAAAATTATTTCATTGTATTCATTTTTGTAAACTTGAATTGCACCTTCTTGAGCTAATTGTTCAACACCTTTTTGGAAGTTCTTTCCCTTAAGAGAATTTTTAGCACTTACACGCATAAATAATTCAGGGGGGAATGTGGGCAAGGGTTCAAAAAATATTTTATCTCTTCCGTTTGTAAGAGTATCGCCAATTTGAAAATTGCCTGAGTCGTAAATTCCTATAACATCTCCTGCAAAAGCTGTATCAACAGTTTCACGCTCATTAGCCATAAGGTGTGTGGACTGGCTTAATTTCATTTGTTTTCCTGTTCTTGACAGTGTAACATTCATTCCTCTTACAAATGTTCCGGAGCATATTCTTAAAAATGCAAGTCTGTCACGGTGATTTGGGTCCATGTTTGCTTGGATTTTAAAAATAAATCCTGTAAATACATCGTCTGTTGGATTAAGTTCTCCTGTTGTTGTTTTTCTTGAAGAAGGTGGGGGAGACATAATAAGAAAATGCTTTAAGAATTCTGTTACTCCAAAGTCAGCTAAAGCAGAACCAAAAAATACAGGTGATAATTTACCTTGTTTTATTAAGTTTATATCAAATTCATTTCCGGCACCGTTAAGAAGGTCCATTGCATTTCTTAGATTTAGAAGATTTGCAACACTTATTTTGCCATCTAACTTGCTTGAATTAACACCTTCATCATCTAATACTATTATTTCTTTTTTTCTAAACAAATTTACTACATTTCTTTGTCTGTCATAAATTCCTTCAAATTCTTTGCCACATCCTATAGGCCAAGTAACAGCTACAGAATGAATACCTAATACATCCTCTAATTCCTGCATAGACTCAAGAGGGTCCATTGCTTCGCGGTCTAATTTATTAATAAAAGTAAATATGGGAATACCTCTCATACTGCAAACCTGGAACAGTTTTTTAGTTTGTGCTTCAATACCTTTGGCTGCATCAATAACCATTACCGCACTGTCAACAGAAGTTAATATACGGTAAGTATCTTCGCCAAAGTCATTGTGTCCCGGTGTATCCATAATGGAAATTACTTTATCATCATATTCAAACTGCATTACGGAAGAAGTAACAGAAATTCCACGTTGTTTTTCTATTTCCATCCAGTCTGATTTAGCAAATTTAGCATTTTTTCTGGCACGAACTGTTCCTGCTTCGCGGATAGCTCCTCCGTGTAGCAAAAGTTTTTCAGTTAAGGTTGTTTTACCTGCATCAGGGTGAGATATTATACCAAATATTCGTCTTTTGTTTATTAAATCTATATTATTCATTTCAATCCTTCCTAATCTATAAATCAATTTTAGTTATTTTACATCATATTAACAAAAATTTAAAGGAATATTTACATTTATCGCATAATATTTTGTTATCATTTGTAATTTTTGGTCAATATTTTTATTTGCTAATTACATATCATGAATTACATTTGTAACCCATTTCTTAGATTTTACCCTGAATAATCCGATAATAGCCTTAACAACTTCCTCCATATTTACCATTAAAAAAACATGGTATACAGGAAATTTAAACACCAATGCTCCTAAAAATGCAAGGGGAACTCCCACTAACCAAACAGAACCCATTTCAAGCACCATTGAAAACTTAGTATCTCCACCACCTCTTAAAACTCCAACAATCATGGTAGCATTAAATGATCTTATAAATAAAAACACAGCTAATATTATCAATAAATTTTTTGATGCATTATACAATCCCGGTGTAAGGTTTCTAAAAAATATCAAAATAATATCTGTTGAGAAAAACATCAGTATTCCTAAAAAGAGTCCTAAGACTGCTGATAATATCATGAAACTGTTAGCATATGAAACAGCATCGTTTTCTTCATCTGCACCAATTTTGTTACCAACCATAACTGTACAGGCATTGGCTAAACCTCTTACCATTACCATAAATACATTTTGAACAGTGTTTAAAATTTGTACGGCAGCAGCTGCTTCAGTACCAATTTTCGCAAAAGCTAATGAATAAAGAACTGTACCCAAAGACCAAAATGCTTCATTTAATATAACAGGGTATGCAGTTTTAAAATATTTCTTTACAAAATCTACTGTCCAGTCTGTCATATTTCTTAAGCTATGTGCAAGAGGGTTATTCTTCTTTCTTGAATATATAGAATAAAATATTAAAGCTATTTCTACAACCCTTGCTATTAATGTACCATAGGCTGCTCCCATAACTCCTAACTGTGGAAATCCAAACTTTCCGAAAATAAACAAATAATTAAATATTGCATTTGTTAAGAATGAAATAATACTTACTACCATTGGCATTTTAGCCTGACCTATACTTCTTGAAGCAACTGCATAAGCAAAGCTAATACCTGTGATGATATAACTAAGGGAAACTATTCTTAAATAATCTACCCCCAATCTTATTACTTCTTTATCGTTACTGAAAATTTTCATTATAAATTCAGGGACAAACAGTGCAGCTAAAGTAAATAAAGCTCCTAAAGCACTTGTTATAGCCAATGATATTCCTAAAATACGAGCTATGTTTTTAGTATCCTGTTTACCCCAAAATTGTGATACAAATATTGAAGAACCGGTAGCTACGCCAAATATAGTAACAGCATAAAAAAAGAAAACCTGATTTGCAAGTCCAACAGCTGCAAGGCTTTCTTCTCCCAAGCTTGTAATCATTAGTGTGTCAAGCATATTAACAGAAGAAGCCACTAAATTTTGTAATGTAATAGGCAATGCAATAGCTATCATTGCCTTAAGAAAATTTTTGTCTTTAAAATTAGTTCTCATTGTCACCTCTATAGTATAATTAAGTCACGCTTATATATAATAACACAAATATTATCTTATTTGAACATAATTTTTATTTTGATTTGTCATCCTGAGCGAAAGCGAAGGATCTCATATCTTTTCAAGGAAGGGGGCACACCTCTACTATAGGGATAGTCTTTGATGAAAGAGGAATGTCCCCGTACTTGAGATTCTTCACCTACAGTTCTGAATTTGCACGTGTTATCCACACCACGGTAAACGAATAATGTCCGCTTTGTCATCCTGAGTGCAACGAAGGATCTCATATCTTTTCAAGGAAGGGGGCACACCTCTACTATAGGGATAGTCTTTGATGAAAGAGGAATGTCCCCGTACTTGAGATTCTTCACTGCGTTCAGAATGACACTGACACGAAGTCTATTCATAGCAATGGAAAGCCTAATTTTTTTATTGAAGTAAATATTGTAAAATGATATAATATTCAAGATGCAAAAATGTTTAAAATAGAAAGTTGGAGAAAAATGAAACGAAGAAATACAGACATTATCACTGAAGATGTTAAATTAGACGGTGAAAAAATAATAGAGTTAAAAAATAATAATGAACAGTTTTTTATAATGAACGGCAAAAGAAAAACTTATAGTATTTTAACTTATGGCTGTCAAATGAATGAGCATGATTCTGAAAAGATTTCAGGTATGCTTGAATCCATAGGATATGTGGAAACCGATGACGAAAAATCAGCTGACCTTGTAATATTTAATACATGCTTAATAAGAGAAAATGCAGAGCTTAAGGTATTTGGAAAGCTTGGAGAAGTGAAAGGTTTAAAACGGAGCAACCCTGATATGCTTGTGGCAGTTTGTGGCTGCATGATGCAAAAACAAGAAATAAGGGAAAAAGTATTAAAAAAATTCTCTTTTGTAGATATGATTTTTGGAACTAATACAATTCACGAACTGCCTGTTTTAATTTACAATGCTGAAATTAACAAAAGAAAAAGTGTTGATATTGTAGATAATACAGAACTTATTTATGAGGATATGCCAAAGCTTAGAAAATTTAAGCATAAAGCGTTGGTAAACATAACATATGGCTGTAATAATTTTTGTACCTATTGTGTTGTTCCTTATGTAAGGGGCCGGGAAAAGTCAAGAGATCCAAATGAAATAATTGAAGAAATTAAAACATTGGCAGAGGATGGCTGCAAGGAAGTAACTTTGCTTGGTCAAAATGTTAATTCCTACGGAAGTAATTTAGAAAATAAATTTACATTTGCAGAGCTTCTTTATGAAATAAATAAAATTGATGGTATTGAGCGTATTCGTTTTATGACATCACATCCAAAGGATTTAACTGATGATTTAATAAAAGCAATAAAGGAATGTGACAAGGTATGTAATCACGTTCATTTGCCGGTACAAGCAGGAAGTAATGAAGTGCTACACCGTATGAATCGTAAATATACAAAGGAACATTATTTAAATTTAGTTGAAAAACTAAAAGCTGCAATTCCCGATATTGCCATAACAACAGATATTATAGTAGGATTCCCGGGAGAAACAGAAGATGATTTCGAAGAAACTATTGAGGTTGTTAAAAAAGTAGAATATGATTCAGCTTTTACATTCCTTTATTCGGTAAGAGAAGGAACAATTGCTGCTACAATGGGTGACCAAATACCAGACGAAATAAAACATCAGCGATTTGACAAACTATTAGATGTTTTGTATCCAATAGTATTAGAGAAAAACCAGCAATGTATTGACAAAGTGTATCCTGTGTTGGTTGAATCAGCTGAGGGCGGACAATTAACAGGCAGGACTGAGCATTTCAGATTAGTTCATTTTAAAGGCAGTGAAGACCTTGTAGGTCAAATTGTAAATGTAAAAATAAACAGTGTAAAAACCTTCCACACAGAAGGAATAATAGTTGACTAATTTATTGTCATATTTAGCTTAAGCGTTGGAAATCATGAGATTCCGCAGTTATGCATAGCAATGACATTTAGGGGGAGAGTAATGGCGAAATATACACCTATGATGGAGCAGTATCTTGGAATTAAGGAGCAATACAAGGATTGTATTCTTTTGTACAGGCTTGGAGATTTTTATGAAATGTTTTTTGATGATGCTGTAACGGCGTCAAGGGTTTTAGAAATTGCCCTTACGGGAAGAGATTGCGGTCAGGAAGAAAGAGCACCCATGTGCGGTGTTCCGTATCATGCGGTTGATGCCTATATTTCAAGGCTTATAGAAAATGGCTACAAAGTTGCAATCTGCGAGCAGCTTGAAGACCCCTCAGCTGCAAAAGGAATTGTAAAAAGAGATGTTGTAAGGGTAATTACTCCCGGTACCATAATTGACCCTGGTATGTTAGATGAAAAAAGCAACAATTATTTGTGCTGTATTTATATAGACAAGGGGTTTGGAATGTCTTATGTTGATATTTCAACGGGAGATTTATTTGTAACAGAAAATATATCCTTAAGCGACTTTTTAAAAAATAATTCCAATGATTTATTAATAGAAGAAATAAATAAAATTAATCCTTCAGAAATTATATCAAATAAATTTACTGATAATGAAGCTATAGATTCAATAGTAAACATAACCGATATTCTTAGCTTAAATAATTACAAGGACATAATTTTAAAGCATTTTAAAGTTATTTCATTGGATTCTTTTGGTCTTAAGGAAAGTGAACATGCTCTAATGTCCTTAGGTATGCTTTTAAATTATTTGAATCAAACACAAAAAACTTCGCTTGACCATATAAATAAGCTTCATTATTACAAAGTAGGCGAATATTTGCATCTTGACAACAACACAAGAAAAAATTTAGAGCTTATTGAAACAATAAGGGGCAAAAAAGGTCAAGGAACACTTTATCATGTTATTGACAATACAATGACTGCAATGGGCGGAAGACTTTTAAAAAAGTGGATTGAGGAACCTCTTAAAAATATTAAAGTTATTAATTTAAGGTTGGATGCGGTAGAAGAATTATATAACAATGTAATGTCTTCAAACAATATAAAGGAATATTTAAAAAACGTTTATGATATAGAAAGACTTATTAGCCGAATAGTTTACGGAAATTGTAACGGAAGGGATTTTAACGCTTTAAAGCAATCACTTTCAAATTTGCCGGATTTAAAAGCTGAATTATCAGGTCTTAATTCACAAATGTTTGCTGATATAAATGCGAATTTTGACGAATTAAAAGATATTCACGATTTAATCCATAAATCAATTGTGGAGGAGCCCCCTGTTTCAATTAAAGAAGGGGGAGTCATCAAGGAAGGCTACAATGATGAGTTGGACGAATTAAAGGAAATTATGATTCACGGGAAGAATTGGATATCTAATCTTCAAACGAAAGAAAGAGATGAAACGGGAATTAAGAATTTAAAAATAGGATTTAACAAGATTTTTGGCTATTATTTAGAAGTAACAAAATCCTATTTAAAAGATGTTCCCGAATACTATATACGTAAGCAAACATTGGCTAACTGTGAAAGGTATGTAACACCTGAGCTTAAGGAAGTGGAAGCTAAAATATTAAATGCAGATGAACAGGTTATGAAAATTGAATATGAACTGTTTTTAGAAATCAGACAGTTTATCAGTAATCATGTAAGACGCATTCAAGAAACAGCATACAGTGTTGCGGTAATTGATAGTATTAATTCATTGGCAATTGCAGCAGTTAAAAATAACTATGTACGACCTGAAATGAACAATAAAGGATTTATCAATATTACAGATGGCAGGCATCCTGTAATTGAAAAAATAATGAAAAATGAAATGTTTGTTCCAAATGATACATACATAGACAACAAGGAATACCGCATGTCAATTATTACAGGACCTAATATGGCAGGTAAATCAACATATATGAGGCAAGTTGCATTAATTGCTCTATTGGCTCATATTGGCAGCTTTGTTCCCGCTAAAAAGGCTGAAATTTGTGTTGTTGATAAAATATTTACCCGTGTTGGAGCATCTGATGATTTGTCCCAAGGTCAAAGTACATTTATGGTTGAAATGAGCGAGGTTTCCAATATATTACAAAATGCTACCGAAAACAGCCTTTTGATACTTGATGAAATCGGAAGAGGTACAAGCACCTATGATGGATTAAGTATTGCGTGGAGTGTCGTGGAATATATTACGAAAAAAATCAAAGCAAAAACACTTTTTGCAACCCATTATCATGAATTATCAGAGCTTGAATCTAAGTTAAAAAGTGTTAAAAATTATAAAATATTAATTAAGGAATCAGACGATAAAATTACATTTTTAAGAAAAATTAAAGAAGGAAGCATTGACAGAAGCTACGGAATACAGGTTGCCAACTTGGCAGGGCTGCCGGAAGAAGTGGTCGTAAGGGCTAAAGAAATTTTAGTGCAATTGGATGAAAGTGATATAAACAAACCTTTTTCTAAAAAGAAAAACAGAGTAACAGATAATTTTCAGGTATCAATGTTTCAAGCTGCACCTGATGAAAATGGAAATAACAAAGAATATAAAGAATTAGCAGAAAATATAAAGCAAATTGATATAGAAAATATAACACCGATAAAGGCATTAACATTGTTGAATGACATAATTGATAAGGCTAAACA
>CAZCTI010000047.1:0-4541 GCA_964501385.1 uncultured Clostridia bacterium | reverse complement strand
CTGAGATTCTTCACCTACGGTTCAGAATGACACTCTGCTTCGCATCTTATTCACAGCAATGAAAAACTCTTAGATTTGTAGCAAAACGAAAGGAATACACACATGGCTGCAATACATTTGTTGGATAATGAAACAATCAATAAAATAGCTGCCGGAGAAGTAATCGAAAGCCCAAAGTCAATTGTAAAGGAATTGGTTGAAAATTCTATTGATGCCGGAGCAGATGAAATAACTGTTGAAATTAAAAACGGCGGCAAAAGTTTAATACGTATAACTGATAATGGCAAGGGTATTGAAAGAGAGCAGGTGGAAAGTGCATTTCAAAGGCATTGCACCAGCAAAATTACTTCCTCCGATGATTTGAGTTCTCTATTTACATTGGGATTTCGTGGTGAAGCATTGGCAAGTATCGCTGCTGTTTCAAAGGTCGAAATAATAACCAGGACCAATGACGATTCTTATGGAATTAAAATGATAATTGAAGGCGGAGTAATTACATCAAAGGAAGATATAGGCTGTCCTGTTGGAACAACTCTTACTGTCATTGATTTATTTTATAATGTGCCTGCCCGAAAGAAGTTTTTAAAAAGCGATTCATCGGAAAGCTTAAACATAAATGAAATTGTTGTATCATTAGCACTTAGCAAAGAGAATATTTCATTTAAATATATAAACAATAATAATGTTGCTTTCAGAACTCCAAAGACAAATAATTTCATTAATACTATTTCAAGCCTTTATGAAAAAGACCTTTATAATTCACTATTGAAGGTTGATTAT
Source organism: uncultured Clostridia bacterium (assembly GCA_964501385.1). Lineage (GTDB taxonomy): Bacteria > Bacillota > Clostridia > Tissierellales > Sedimentibacteraceae > Sedimentibacter. Next base: position 3,761 of record CAZCTI010000047.1, on the reverse strand, counting down.
GAAAGCAGTATCGCAAATATTACCGGCTTTACAACAAATTTAAATTATTACAGGGGTAACAGAAAACAACAGATTGTATTTGTTAATGGAAGAGTAATAAAACATAAAAGAATGAATTATTATATTGAAGCAGCATATAGCACTTTACTTCCTAAAAACAAATATCCCGCATGTTTTTTAAAAATTGAAATTGACCCGGCACTTGTTGATGTAAATGTTCATCCTGCAAAGACTGAAGTTCGTTTTCAAAATGAAGAAATGGTATTAAATGAAGTAAAAAAATCAATTTTCTCATCTTTGCATTCCATCAATATTATGAAAGAAGTAAAAAAGGAAACAATATTGAATGAGCCGGTGATGAAAGTAAATACTGATATATTTGAAAGTGATTTTGCAGAATATAATAACAATGTTAATACAGAAAATTGGAGCAGGGGTACTTGGACTAAAACAAATATTATAAATTCAGCTTCAGATAACATTACTGAAAATGTAGAAAATATTAAATTTACTGAAATTGATTTTACTAAAAATTTAATTGAAGAAAAAATAAATAATGAAAAATCTATTTTTGATGAAATAATAGAACAAGAAAAATATATGCCTTTGAAAGAATCCTTTGGAGATTATGAGAACCATGAAATTAAACAGGAAACATTCATTGAAGCAGAAAGTATACGCACAGATGAAAATAAGTTACCTGAGTTAAATGTTGTTGGCATATTGATGGATACATATATAATTTGTGAAAACCTTGAAAAGTCAGAAATGTTTATGATAGATCAGCATGCGGCTCATGAAAGAATTAATTACGAAAAATTCTTAAAACAGTACAACAAAAGGGATATATTGATTCAAGAAATAGTACCTGAAGTAATTAATTTGTCCTATGATGATTATCAAACAGCAATGGATGGTATAGAAATATTTGAGAATTTAGGAATTTCCGTTGAAAACTTTGGAAATAATGATATACTGATAAATAACATACCCACTATTTTTAAGGATTCTAATTTAAAGGATGTATTTTATTCAATTCTTGATTCCTTAAAAGAGGTAACTAAAACAAATTTAGATTTTGTGCTTGATAAAATTATTAAAGATGCATGTGTAAAATCAGTGAAATCCGGTGATAAGCTTCATATATCTGAAGTCAGAGCATTATTAAATGACCTTAAAATCACTGATAACCCATACACATGTCCTCATGGAAGACCTGTAATAATTAAAATGACAAAATATGAAATTGAAAAAATGTTTGAAAGAATTCAAAGTTAGGAAAATCAAATGAGTAATAAAATTATTGTGATTGTAGGACCTACGGCAGTTGGCAAAACTTATGTATCTGTGGAGCTTGCAAAGAAATTAAATACCGAAATTATATCGGCAGATTCAATGCAAATATACAAAGGTATGGACGTTGGAACTGCAAAAATTACTGAGGAAGAAAAATCAGATATCATTCATCATATGATTGATATTGTAGCTCCCGATGAAGATTATTCCGTATCGGAATTTAAAAAGAATGCTGAAGAAATAATTGATGAGATGCTTTTAAAAAACAAAGTACCTGTAATTGTTGGAGGAAGCGGACTATATGTAAATTCTCTCATATATGATTTAGATTTTAGCAATGCTAAATCAGATGAGAAATTAAGGGAATATTATACTTATTATTACAAGGAGCATGGGGAAGATGCTCTCTATGATAAATTAATGAGAATTGATCCTGAGTCTGCAGAAAAAATTCATAAGAATAATATAAAAAGAGTTATTAGGGCATTAGAAGTGTATGATATAACCGGAATGAAATTTTCTGAAATGAACACAGATATCAGAAAAGATAAGAGTAAGTACAACTGTATACTGATTGGTCTTTCAATGGAAAGAAAAACTCTTTATGAAAGGATAAATCAAAGAGTTGATAAAATGCTTTCTTCAGGACTTGTTGATGAAGTAAAAACACTTATAAAAAAGGGATATGATAAAAACTTAGTATCCATGAGGGGGATAGGATACAAAGAAATAATTGATTATCTTGAGGGCAGTATTGATTACGATGAGATGGTTAATATTTTAAAGAAAAATACAAGAAGATTTGCAAAAAGACAGTATACTTGGTTTCTAAAGGATAAAAATGTCAGATGGTTTGCTATGGATAATTTGGAAGAAACAAGCAATACTATAAAAAATATTTTAGATTATATTAATATGCAATTAGTTTAAAGGAGAAGGGGATGAATATTATTAATTTACAAGATACATTTTTAAACAATGTAAGAAGAGAAAGAATAACGGTAACAGTTTATTTAAACAATGGATTTAAACTTACCGGAACAGTTGTAGGTTTTGATAATTATGCTGTTATTGTGGAAACTGACAAAGGACAGCAATTAATTTACAAACATGCCATTACATCAATAATGCCTTTTAAACAGGTAAAACTATTCGTAAATGAGACAGAGGAGCAATAAATGATAACAGAAGAAATATTACGTAAACAGTTTGGCATCAGCGAAACTGTTTATAATTATGTGATGAATACAGAAAAAAATATTAAAAAATATTTTGAAAAAATTGACACTGTAAGAGAATATAATCAATATAAGGTTATTCATGCAATGCAGCAGCATAGGCTTGATTATACAAACTTCTATTGGAATACCGGATACGGTTACGATGACGTGGGAAGAGAAAAGGTTGAAAAAATATTTGCTTCAGTATTTAATGCGGAAGATGCTCTTGTAAGACCTTCAATTGCTTCAGGAACTCATGCATTGTATTTAACATTGTCAGGTATATTGCAGTACGGTGATGAGGTTATATCCATATCAGGACGCCCTTACGATACAATGCTAACAGTTCTTGGGGAAGAAGGAAATGAACCGGGCAACTTAAGGGAAGCAGGAGTAATATACAAAGAAATTCCTCTTTACAACAACGATATAGACTGGGAAAATGCCATAAAAGAAGTAACAATGAAAACAAAATTACTAATGATTCAGCGTTCAACAGGCTACAGCTTCAGGCCTGCACTTACTATTGAAAAAATTAAACATACAATAGAAAAAATTCGTCAAGTATATCCAAATATTTATATAATGGTAGACAATTGCTATGGAGAATTTATAAGTGAATTTGAGCCCTCAGACATAGGGGCGGATGTGGTGGTAGGATCTTTAATAAAAAATCCCGGTGGTGGAATTGCACTTTCCGGCGGATATGTGGTCGGTAAAAAGGTAATAATCGATAGGATTGCAAACCGTCTTACAGCTCCCGGAGTAGGAAAGGAAATAGGTCTTACATTTGGTACTACGAGAAACACATTGCAAGGTTTGTTTTTTGCTCCTCATATAGTAAGCGAGGCATTGAAAGGTGCTTTGTTATTTGGTGGTGTTTATAATTCTTTAGGTTTTGAAATTACTCCAACATTGGATGAAGATAGAAGCGATATAATTCAAGCAATTAAATTTAATAATAAAGATATGGTAATTAAAATTTGCGAAGCTATTCAGGCAGCATCTCCTGTTGATGGGCATGTTTCACCTATTCCATGGGATATGCCGGGATATACAAACCAAGTTATTATGGCTTCAGGAGCATTTGTTTCCGGCTCATCAATCGAATTAAGTGCAGATGCACCAATGAGATCGCCATACATTGCCTATATCCAGGGAGGCTTATTTTACGACCATGTAAAATTAGGAGTAATGCTATCCCTTGAAAAAATGATGGAATTTGAAGAGATAAAAAATAAAATA
>CAZCTI010000046.1:0-13433 GCA_964501385.1 uncultured Clostridia bacterium | reverse complement strand
CAAGGGTTGGACAAAAGGTATTGGATGTTTTAGGAGACTCCAACGATTTTGTAAGGGGCTTGCATGGAAAATGCACATTAGATATAGATAAAAGATATATATTTCATTTTCCTGAAGACAATACAATATGGTCATGTAATTCCGGTTACGGAGGTAATGTTCTTCTTGGCAAAAAATGCTTTGCACTTCGTATTGCATCATACCAAGGCAGAATGGAAGGCTGGATGGCTGAGCATATGCTCATAGTAGGAATTGAAAATCCACAGGGTGATGTAAAATATATAGCAGGAGCATTCCCTTCGGCATGCGGCAAAACTAATTTAGCAATGCTTATTCCTCCTGAAATTTATAGAAATAAAGGTTATAAGGTTTGGACAGTTGGCGATGATATTGCATGGCTTCGCATAAAGGAAGATGGAAGACTTTGGGCTATAAATCCTGAGGCAGGCTTTTTTGGAGTTGCACCGGGAACAAATGAAAAATCAAACTACAATGCTCTTATGTCTACAAGAAAAAATTCTATTTTCACAAATGTTGTATATAATTTAGATAATGATACTGTTTGGTGGGAGAAATTTGATGATAATCCTCCTGAAAATGCTTTAGATTGGTTAGGTAATCCTTGGAATGGTAAAACATCTAAAGAAAAAGGGGCACATCCTAACTCAAGATTTACAGCTCCTGCAAAAAATTGTCCATGTATTTCACCTGAGTGGGAATCACCGGAAGGAGTTCCTTTATCAGCAATAATATTTGGCGGAAGACGTGCTAAGACAGCCCCACTTGTTTATCAGTCAAGAAATTGGCAACATGGAGTATTTGTAGGTTCAACACTTGCATCAGAAACTACAGCTGCAACAACAGGAAAAGTAGGAGTAGTTAGAAGAGATCCAATGGCGATGATCCCATTCTGTGGATACGATATGGGAGATTATTTTAAGCATTGGCTTGAAATGGGCAATAATATGAGCAATCCACCAAAAATTTTCCATGTAAACTGGTTTAGAACCAATGAGCAAGGAGAATTTCTGTGGCCGGGGTTCGGTGATAATTTCAGGGTGATAGAATGGATGCTGAAAAGATGTGAAAACAAAATTGATGCTGATGAAACACCTATTGGATATCTTCCAAAGTTTGAAGATATAAATATTGATGCCCTTGATTTATCAATAGATACATTAAAATCATTATTAAAAATAGACAATGAATCATGGCTTGAAGATGTAAAAAGTATCGAAGAATTTTACTCAAAAATCGGTAACACAATGCCAAAAGAATTATATGATGAACTTAAAGTTTTAACTTATAATTTAAAAGAACAATTGGCAGGTACTTTAGCATAATTTAGAGTTATAAACTATCACTGATGGGGTGATTAGTGTTTGTGTCATTGCTATGAATAAGCTGCGAGATCTCAAAAATGATGGGGGACACCCCTCTGCTATGATTAAATTCTATGAGGTAAGAGGAATGTCCCCGTACTGTGAGATTCTTCGCTATTGCTCATGATTACAAAACAATTTTAAAAAGATAATTAAAAAATAAATGTTGACAAACATAATTTAATGAGTTAAGATTGCAATTAAATAATTAAAGCATTGAAGCAGAGAAAAGTATTTCAGACGTTTACAGAGAATTGGTGGTGCTGAGAGCCAATGACTGAGAAATATAATATACACTGCTGAGCAGGTTTGTTAAAAGGAGCTCCGAGTAGGCAAACACGTGTACCCACGTTACAGGGTTAGAAGTTGTTGGACTTCGAAGAGTGATGATGTAAATCATAATTAGGGTGGTACCGCGGAATCTTTCGTCCCTATAAGCATATTTGAAAAAAGTATGTTTATAGGAATGAAAGATTTTTTTTATAGCCCTAACCCTTGATAGAGAACCCCGGCCAAGTTCAATATCGAAAAACAATCAAATCAGATTATTGGAGGATATTATGAAGTTTAATGCAATTAAAAAAATAACAGCACTTTTATTGGTGGTACCGGCCATTTTAACCGGATGTGTTACAAAAGCAGGAACAGATGAGCCTGCTGCTGCAAATAGTACAGAGAAATTTAAAATTGGAATAGCACAGCTTGTTCAGCATCCTGCATTGGATGCATCAAGACAGGGATTTATCGATGAATTAAAAACATTGGGTGTGGAAGCAGAATTAATAGACCAAAATGCACAAGCAGATATAAATAATGCAAAAATGATTGCAGAAAAATTTGTTAATGATGATGTTGATTTAATATTTACAATTGCAACATTGACATCACAGGCGGCAAAAAAAGCAATTGAAGGAACAGATATACCATTGGTATTTACAGCAGTAACAGATCCTGTTTTTTCAGAGCTTGTAACAGCAATGGATGTAACAGACAACAATATTACAGGGGTAACTGATGCAGCTCCCATAAAAGAAAACCTTGAATTATTCAAGGAATTGAAACAAGATATAAAAACAGTGGGCATTATTTACAACATAGGTGAATCAAATTCAGAGGTTCAGGTTAATGAAACAAAGGAAATTGCAGCAGAGCTGGGTTTAACAATTGAAACCGTCGGAATATCTTCTGCCAATGACATACCACAAGCAATGAACACAATTTCTAAAAAAGCAGAAGGTCTGTACATTATTACAGACAATATGGTAGCATCTGCAATATCATTAGTAGCTAATTTGGCAAGTGAAAATAATATGTTGACAGTATCTGCAGATGGTACTCATGTTGATGAAGGAATATTGATTTCAAAAGGTATAAGCTACTATGTAATTGGTCAACAATCTGCAAGGATAGCTAAACAGATATTGGTTGATAAAAAGGATATTTCTCAAATTCCTGTACAAAAATCTGAATATGAGAAAAAAGTAAACTTAAAAGTAGCTGAAAGTTTAGGATTTGCAAAAGAACACAAGGCATTTGAAGGAGCAGAATTTACAGAGTAACAGAAAGGATATAAAATGAACACATTAATTCTTACATCAATAGAACAAGGTTTGATATTTTCAATATTGGCAATAGGAGTGACCATAACATTTAAAATACTTGATTTTGCAGATATGTCCGTTGAAGGAACATTCCCTATGGGAGCATTTATATTTGCAAAATTCATAACTGCAGGTTTTTCTCCTGTAACCAGCACACTTTTGTCATTTGCATTTGGAAGCTTAGCAGGACTTCTCACATACACACTTAATATTAAATTAAAAATAAAGGCACTGTTATCCGGAATACTTACAGCCACAATACTTTATTCATTAAATTTAAGATTAAACGGCAAATCAAATATAGGGCTTTTCAGCTATAATTCAATATATGACGGATTTGAACCGGCTGTAGTTTTAATACTGATAGTCTTCACGGTAAAAATATTAATGGATATATTTTTAAAAACGGAAATTGGATATTTATTAATTGCAACCGGAGACAATGAAACATTGGTAAGGTCCTTAGGCGAAAATTCAAACAAGTATAAATTGATAGGATTAATGCTTTCGAACGGATTAGTGGCATTGAGTGGGGCATTGATGGCACAATATCAGGGATTTTCAGATATAAATATGGGAACATCAATCATAGTAGTGGCAATTGCTTCCATAATCGTGGGGGATACAATATTAAGAAATCAAAAGTTTTTAAAGCTTACATCAAGAGCAATAATAGGAGCCCTGATATACAAGTATATTGGAGCAAAAGCAATTGATTTAGGTTTAGCACCAACAGATTTAAAGGCAATAAATGCAATAATAGTAATACTGTTTTTAAATTTCAATACATTCAGCCCTGCAAGAATTAAAAAATCAAAAAAATTAAAGGTTGTGGAGGAAGCAAAATGTTAACTATTACAAATTTATCAAAGACATTCAATATAGGAACCGACAATGAAGCAAACATATTTAATGATTTTAACATTCATATAAATCAGGGCGAATGCACGGGAATATTAGGAGCAAACGGCTGCGGCAAAAGCACATTGTTTAACATAATCAGCGGTGTTGTAATGCAGGAAAAAGGAATAATTAAATTAAACGAAAAAAATATAAACAGCTTAAAAGAAAATGAAAGGGCACAATTTATAGGAAGAGTGCACCAAAATCCATCGGCAGGTGTATCACCATCTCTTACTATATTGGAAAACATAAGCCTTTCAGATAAAAAGTGTCAGAAATTTACACTGAGAAAATTAATAAGAAAAAATAAAATTAATGATTACAAAGAAATATTAAAAACTCTTGATTTGGGGCTTGAAAATAAATTGGATACAGAAGTTAAATACTTATCCGGAGGTCAGAGACAATCCCTGTCATTGTTAATGGCAACAATGAACAAGCCTGAACTACTTTTGTTAGATGAGCATACTGCAGCCTTAGACCCAAAAACATCAAGGTTGATAATGGAAAAAACTCAAGAATTAATCAAGACGCAAAATATTACAACTATGATGATATCACACAACATTAAGGATACTATAAAATATTCAGACCGAATTGTAATGCTTGACCGGGGAGAAATAATACTTGACGTAAGAAACGGACAAATTACCGAAAAAGAATTATTAAGCATTTACAATTCAAGAAATTATGGAAGTCCGTTATCGGAAGCTGTTTAGCGGCAGAATAAAAATATGTAAATTGTCCGGCGAAAACCGTGGCCTTTGGACATTTAAGTCTCCGATAAGGGGACTTTTTTCTTGTAAAATTCTTATAATACTGTATAATTATTTCATAAACTACGATTTAAATGTTATTGGAAAGTGGAGAAAACATGAGAAACATAAAGATGATAATTGAGTATGACGGCAGCAGGTACAAAGGATGGCAGAAGCAGACTAAGGAAGTAAATACTGTGCAAGGCAGAATTGAAGATGTTTTAAATCAGATTACAGGCGAAGATATTCAGCTTATCGGTTGCGGAAGGACTGATGCCGGAGTACATGCTTTAAAATACACAGCAAATTTTCACACAAATTCAACTGTTAACAATGAAGATATATTAATTTATTTAAATGATAAACTGCCTGATGATATTGGAATTATATCTTTAAAAAATGCCAGCGAAAGATTTCATTCAAGGTACAATATTTTGTCGAAAACATATTTGTATAGAATTAATAACAGTCAATACAACAATGTTTTTGGAAGAAAATACATTCATAATGTGCGGGAAAAATTAAATTTGGATAAAATGCGGGAATGCAGTGAAATATTTATTGGAACTCATGATTTTCAAAGCTTTACAACATTAAAATCAAAAACAAAATCAACAGTTAGAACTATTAATTATCTTAATATAAATGAAATAAACAATATTATTGAAATTGAAATAAACGGAAACGGATTTTTGTGGAATATGGTCCGGATAATACTTGGAACATTAATTGAAGCTGGAAAAGGGAATTTAAGTAAAGAGGATATAATAGATATATTAAATGCTAAGAAAAGAGCAGATGCAGGGCCCATGGTTCCGGCAAAAGGTTTGTTTTTGAAGGATGTGGAATATTGACACATGACAAGGGGATGGGGTTGTTGTCATAAAATAACGGCAAGAACATCCACACCGGGTAACTGACCAGATTATTGGAGGAAAAAATGGAACACATGGAACATATAATTAATGAAATTAAGGACAACAAGCTGTTTTATAATATGGATGAGGATGAAATAATATCAATTCTTAAATGCAGCAATGCTTCTGTTGAAAGCTTTTCCGAAAATCAAACCATATTTGAGAAGGATCATTTAGTTAGAAATCTTGGGGTTGTAATTGAAGGTGAACTGAATTTAGTGTCACAAAAATACAATGGAACTAGAGTTATAGTAACAACATTAGAAAAGGGTGACTTGTTTGGAGAAGCTCTGATTTTTGCGTCTAATGACTATTCTCCATATGACCTTATAAGCTTAGGCAACAGCAAGGTTTTATTAATTCCATACAGAATATTTTCCAATATGTGCTCCATTGCATGCAATTATCATAACCAATTAATAAACAATATGCTGACTATTTTGTCAAATAAAATAGTTATGCTTAATAATAAAATGAGCATATTAAATGCTGAATCATTAAAGGGTAGAATTGCAGTATATTTATTGTCTCTTCAAAAAAAAGCAAATACTATGATTTTTGACATGCCTATGAACAGACAAGAACTTGCTGAATTTTTAAATGTTAAAAGACCTTCCCTGTCAAGAGAGCTTTCTAATATGCAAAAGGATAATATTATTGAAGTGTACCGCTCATCTGTCAAAATAAAAGATATAGATAAATTGATGGAATTAGCGGATTAGTGTATAGTTAACCTTCACTATCAAACAGATCTCTCTAAGGAAGTTAGACACATATTTATTGAAGATATCCATATTTTATGCTACAATATTAATACTTAAGTATAACAAGGAGCCGTTATGAAACTTAAATTTATACATACATCTGACTTGCATTTAGGGAAAAAATTTGACATAAAAAATTTCAGTTTAAAAGAAAGAGAAAAAAGAAGACAGGAATTATGGGATTCTTTTGATGAAATAATCAAAACTGCAAAAATAGAAGAAACGAAATTTTTGTTTATTGCAGGGGATTTGACAGAGGGTGAATACATAAGTTATAAAAATTTAAATAAAATTTCGGCAAAATTTAGAACAATTCCTGATACAAATATTGTTATTGCCTGCGGTCAAAGCGACCCTTTCAACATAAACAATATGTATGAATATATAGAATGGCCTGAAAATGTATACATATTCAAAAATACGGAAACAGTTTCGAAACTTAACTTTCCAAAGCAAAATTTAACTATCTATTCTATGAGCTGGGACAATCATATAAAAAATGAAAAATCTCAATCAATTTATGATATATCAGTGGATGAGAATAAAATTAATATTCTTCTGCTGCATTGTGATATTGATTCTGCTGACAGCCTGCCTGTCAATATAGATGTAATAAAAAATAAATTTGATTATTGTGCATTGGGCGGAAGACATAATTTTCAGCAAATAATCAACAATGTAGTGTATTGCGGCACTCCCGAGCCACTATCCTTTGAGGAAGAAGGAGAGCACGGAATTATATTTGGAACCTTAGGGAAAGGAAATTTAGAATATTCGCTTTGGCCAATTGCCAAAAGGAAGTTTATAACAAGAAAAATTGAACTGAGCATTTTATACAGCTTCAATAAAATATTGGATTTAATAAAATTTTCCGGCGATACATTTTCAAATATAAAAGATTATGTGCGTATAAACTTGACAGGAGAAGTTAGTACCGATATTTCAATGGATGAAATTGAAAATGAAGCAAAACAGTTTTTTTATTACATAGAGTTTGAAGACAATTATGTTTACAAGACAGAAAATAAAAATTATGAAGGAAATGAATTTAATATTATTGAAAGTTATAAACTACAATTTGACAACAATAATGACAAGCTGCAGCAGCAAGCATTTAAGCTTGGACTTGAGGTTCTCAGAAAAGAAAAGGTGGTAAAATAATATGTATATAAATAGACTGCATTTGAGAGCTTTTGGTAAATTTATTCACAAAAAAATATATTTCGGCAACAAGTTTAATATAGTTTTTGGTGAAAATGAAACGGGAAAGTCTACCCTGCACAATTTTATTGAGTTAATGATGTATGGGTTTGAAGAAGATACTGCAAAATTTAATAAATATAAACCTTGGAACAGCCCCTTATACAAGGGAACCGTTGAAATAGGAGAAGAAGAAAAATATCTTATTGCAAGGGATTTTTTATTGGGAACAGTTCAAGTTTTTAAGAGAACAAATGAAACAGACGAATTCCCAATAGATGATATTAATGTTCCCGGTGAACATTTTTTCAACATTAACAGGGTATCATTTTACAATACTGTAAGTATTAGTCAGCTTGGCAATAAAACAGAAAAAGAATTAGCCGATGAACTTAAAAACAAAATAATAAATTTAAGTAATACAAAAGATGAAGAAATTTCAATAGATAGAATTATGCAAAGTTTATATAGAATTAAGGAAGAAGCAGGAAGTGAAAACAATGATAAAACATTGTTGGGACAATATTCCATAAGGCTGTCCGAGCTTTTTAAGGCAAGAGAAAATTCCTTGAATTCAAACAGGCAAGTAATGTTTTTGGCTATGGAAAAGAAGAAGATACAAGGCAAGATTCATGAGCTAAACCTTAAAATTAAACAGAAAAACAATGAAATTTCAGATTATGAGCTCTCTTTGGAGAAACAAAAATATCTTAAGGCAAAGCCTGTTAAGAATGAAATAGATAATTTGAACGAAGAAATAAAATTATTAGAATCAGGAATTATCAGCTGCTCTAAAGAAGATTATAAAGAAGCATCCCAAACAGAAAGTAATATTGCTTCTATGAAAAACGAAAGACTTAGAATGCGGGAAGAAAATGAGGGCTGCATTTCAGAAATTCAGTTAAATGAATCTGACTTGTCAAACAGTATTCCGGATAATTTTGATATCGACAAATTAAACATAGATTATAACATATACGAAGCTAATAATGAAAAATTAAACTCTCTTAAAATGAAAATAAAATCAGGCAAAGAAAGTATAGAATCTATAAATATTGATGGAATTAATAAGTTTATAGATGATTACAAAGAAGCTGAGGAGCTAAATCATAAAATTGAAATAAACAGTATTTTAACAGACGCTAAAAATTATGATTTAATGAAGAAATTCAGCAAAAAACAAGGCTTGATAAGCTTTTTTACATCTCTCTTAGGCACTGCCTTCTTATTGGCTGCAGGGGCTTCTTGTTATTATGCATATTATTATAACAATATTAATTATTATTACGGCAGCATAGGTTTTTTGGCAGGTATTATATGCTATAATTTCGCTTTGAAAAGAAGAAATATTTCTGTGAGTGCAAAAAAAGAAATTGAAAGTATGGAATGTGAATATGCTGATTATACACTGAACACTAATCAGTTAAATGAAGAAAAACATGAAATTATTAAAAGAAACAGCTGCGAAGATTTATATAGTATGGAAGACATATATAACAAAAAAATTACGGAAAAAAGTGTATATGAAGAAAAGGTTAAACTCCTTAATTATGATGAAAAAACATATAATGATATATTAGATGAAAATAACCGAATAGAAAAAAGACTTAATAATATTCTTGATAATTTTAATTTATCTTTATCTCATGACAATATTGTAAAATTAAATGAAGCATACAAACGCAAGGATGGTGTAAAGCTTCAAATTATAAAACTTGCAAATAAAACAGAGCAAATCAATCGCGATATAATTAGGCTTGACAAGGAAATTCATTTTGAGGAAAGAAGATTTGAAATGATTTTGCAAGCTAACGGAGTATCGGATATAGAAGAATTCAAACATGCTGTTGATTTAAACGAAAAGTTCAAGGCACTTTTAAACAGAAGAGAATACTTAGAAAATATTTTGGATAATATAATTGGAAATGCAGAATACTTTGAGCTTAAAAACAAAACAATAAATGTTTCTGATGAAATTAAAGAAATAGACAAGCAGGATATTCAGCTTAATATTTTTAAACTGAATGAAGAAAAGGCGAGACTTCTAAAAAGTATAGATGAAATTCATAAGGAAATTGAAGATATTGAAGGCAATATTAGAAGCTTGGCTGAAATTGAAGAAGAAATTGATTTTTATGAAGAAAAAATAAGCACATTTAAAAACAAAATAAAAGTTGCTGAAATTGCAGCAGACAAAATTACAAAGATTTCAGATTCTATAAAAGGTGATTTTATGCCTCTTTTAAGGAAATCAATAAGTGATAATTTTGCATATTTGACAGGTGAAAAATATCATAGTGTGGATATTGACGAAGATATGAATATTACAGTAATGTCAGAGGAAGAACATGACAGGAAAATCCAACTTGAAAACTTAAGTGGAGGAACATTAGATCAGCTTTATCTTTCCCTAAGAATTGCACTTAGCAATATTTTAAGCGGGAATCAAAATATTCCTTTGATTTTGGATGACAGTTTTGTTCAATATGATTCAAAGAGACTTAGAAAATCATTAGAAATGCTGTCAAGAGAAAGTGAAAGAAGACAAGTAATTCTTTTTACATGCCAAGAAAGAGAGGCAGAGCTTTCAAAAGGGATGAATATTAAGTTCAACTATATTAAATTATAAATAAGGAAAATTATGAAAATTTTTGCTATAGCCGATTTACATTTTGACTTTAAAAAAGAAAAGCCCATGGATGTATTTGGCGATAATTGGGAAAGACACGAAGAAAAAATAATTGAAAATTGGAAAAATACAGTAGGCAAAGACGATTTAGTACTTATTCCCGGTGATATTTCATGGGCTTTAAAGTTGGATGAAGCATTGGAGGATTTATTAAAAATCGAAAATTTGCCAGGTATAAAAATTATTGGTAAAGGAAACCATGATTATTGGTGGGCAACTTCAACTAAGCTTGATAATTTAGGTTTCAAAACAATAAAGTTTTTAAAAAATAACTTTTATAAATTTGATGATATTGTTATTTGTGGCACCAGAGGATGGGACACAATGGAAGAGCATTCAAAAGAAATTTCAAATGAAAAAATATTTTTAAGAGAATTGAACAGACTTAAAATATCCATAGAGTCGGCTAAAAATATAAGTGATAAAATAATTGTTATGCTTCATTACCCACCCTTTAGCAGCGATGGACTTCCTAATGAATTTTTTGACATTATGAAAAATCACAATGCAGATATATGTATTTACGGACATCTTCACGGTGAGGAAGGTCATAAGAATGTAAGGGAAGGTTGTATAGACAATATAATGGTTCATTGCGTTTCAAGTGACTATACAGACTTTCAGCTAAAAAGAATAAAATGAAGGGCGACACACCTCTACTATAGGGATAGTCTTTGAGGTAAGAGGAATGTCCACGTACTATGTTGCGATAATTGTCTACATTTTGTGAACAAACCATTAACTTGGCTCTTGACATAAAAACATTATTGAAGTATTATTTTATCAAGAAAATGTTATCAATTTTGTTAAGGATGGTGGCTTTATGGCAAAGATGGATGCTTTAATTAAAAAATATGCAAAGCCCGGCTTGTGGCTTGAATCAGTTGATGTGCCCGAACCCGATGAAGGAGAGGTTCTTGTTAAAATACATAAAACTTCTATCTGCGGAACTGATATCCACATATATGTTTGGAATAAATGGGCTCAAAAAACAATTCCTGTGCCTATGATAATAGGTCATGAATTTGTTGGTGAAATTGTAGGAATAGGAAGATGTGTAAAAGGTTTTAAAGTTGGAGATATAGTGTCCGGTGAAGGGCATATTGTTTGCGGTAAATGCAGAAACTGTCTTGCCGGAAGAAGACATCTATGCAATGATACGAAGGGTGTTGGAGTAAACCGCACCGGAATATTTTCTGAATATGTAGCTTTACCTGCATCAAACATATGGCTTTGCGATAGCTCCATACCTGAAGAAATTTACAGTATTTTTGACCCATTTGGCAATGCTGCTCATACAGCATTATCCTTTGATGTTTTGGGAGAAGATGTTTTAATAACTGGAGCCGGCCCCATAGGAATAATGGCAGCAGCAATAGCAAAACATGCAGGAGCAAGATATGTAGTATTGACGGATATAAATGATTATAGATTAGAGCTTGCTAAAAAAGTAGGAAATTTTAGAACTGTTAACACAAAACGTGAAAACCTTACTGATGTTCTTAAGGAATTAGGAATGAAAGAAGGTTTTGATGTGGGAATGGAAATGTCAGGCAGCGAAATAGCCTTAAATCAGATGATAGACACAATGGTTCACGGAGGCAAAATTGCAATGCTTGGGCTTCAAGAGTCTAATACTTCCGTAGATTGGAATAAAGTAGTGTTTAACGGTCTTAACATAAAAGGAATTTACGGAAGAGAAATGTTTGAAACATGGTATAAAATGCAGTCAATGTTAAAATCAGGTCTTGATATTTCACAGATAATTACACATAGATATCATTATACTGATTTTATTGAAGGTTTTGAAGCAATGAAAAATGGTGAAACAGGCAAGGTTGTTTTGGATTGGACAAAAAAATAAAAAGGGGAGGAAAGATTATGTTTAAAGCAAAAAAGTATTATTCCGACTTATTGAATGATATCAAAGAAAGCGGTCTTTGGAAGGAAGAAAGAGTTATTACTACACCCCAAAGAAGTATTATCAGCACTACAAAGGTGGATGGTGTACTTAATATGTGTGCCAACAATTATTTGGGATTGGCAGACAACAAGGAAATTATTGAAGCAGCAAAAGACGCATATGAAAAGTGGGGATACGGACTTTCATCCGTTAGATTTATATGCGGTACTCAAGAAATTCATAAAGAGCTTGAGAAAAAATTAAGTGAATTTCTTAAAATGGAAGATACTATTCTTTATTCATCTTGTTTTGATGCAAACGGTGGTTTATTTGAAACAATTACCACAGAGAATGATGCCATCATAAGCGACGAATTAAATCATGCAAGCATAATTGACGGTGTAAGATTGTCAAAAGCTATGAAATACAGATATAAAAATAATGATATGGAATCCTTGGAGGAACAGCTTATTCAGGCTGATAAGGATGGTGCCGTAAATAAAATTATTGCAACAGACGGTGTGTTTTCAATGGACGGAATTATTGCAAATTTAGAAGGTGTGTGTGATTTAGCCGATAAATATAATGCAATAGTTATGGTTGATGACAGTCATGCAGTGGGCTTTGTAGGAAAGACAGGAAGAGGAACTCACGAGTACAGAAATGTAATGGACAGGGTAGATATTATTACAGGTACATTAGGAAAAGCTTTAGGCGGTGCCAGCGGCGGATACACCAGCGGCAGAAAAGAAATAATTGATTTATTGAGACAACGTTCAAGACCATATTTGTTTTCAAATACATTAGCACCTGCAATTGCGGGAGCATCACTTAAGGTTCTTGAAATGCTTACTGAAAGTACAAAATATAGAGATAAATTAGAAGAAAATACAAAATATTTCAGACAAGAAATTAAAAAAATCGGCTTAAATATTATTGATAGTGAACACCCAATAGTTCCCATAATGCTTGGAGATGCAGTTTTATCTCAAAAAATGGCTGAAAAGCTGTTGGAGAAAGGTGTTTATGTAATAGGGTTTTACTTCCCTGTAGTTCCAAAAGGAAAAGCAAGAATAAGAACTCAAATTTCAGCTGCTCATTCAAAGGAAGATTTGGATTTTGCACTGAAAGCATTTAAAGAAGTAAAAGAAGAATTGGGAATATAAAGGAAGGGGGACACACCTTCAAAATAAGGTGAGTCTTTGTGGGATGGCTTTTGAAGGAATGTCCCCGTACTTGAAGGGGGAGACACCTTCAAAATAAGGTGAGTCTTTGTGGGATAGCTTTTGAAGGAATGTCCCCGTACTTGAAGGGGG
>CAZCTI010000045.1:0-13520 GCA_964501385.1 uncultured Clostridia bacterium | reverse complement strand
AATTTACCTGCGGTTAGCACCATGCCCCCACTATTAAGAGAACACAGGCTATATCAGGCAGATTGGCTTATGCGTTTTTATTATTTTCATTCAGAAGAGCTATTTACCGAGATAGAACCAAATCTTGACTTAGAATTTGATCCTAAAATGATGTACGCATTAAGGCACTTAGATAGATTTCCAATAGAAATCAACAAAGCATCCTACGAAGAGCTTTTAAGAATTCCTGGGCTTGGTGTTACAAGTGCCCAAAGAATAATACGAGAAAGAAAAAATGCTGAATTGTCATATGATTCTCTAAAGAAAATGAAGACTGTTTTAAAAAGGGCTAAGTATTTTATAACCGTAAATGGGAAGTATTATGGCACTAACAAATTCGAGCCGGATGCAATAAAGGCTGAAATAAGAATGAAGGAAGTAGAAAAGCAAATAAGTATTTTTGAATTTCTATAATGGGGACACAGCTTTAAGTGGTATGGGGACACACCTCTGTCAAGGAAGGGGGACACACCTCTACCATAGGGATAGTCTTTGGTGTAAGAGGAATGTCCCCGTACTTGGGATAGTTTTTGCGGGTGAGCATTGAAGGAATGTCCCAAAAGAAGGAGTAACTATGGATTATTTATATGACGGTACATTTGAAGGTTTAATGACTGCAGTATATTATCATTATAAAAATGAAAAAGCAGACGGAATTTATGAAATTAACAGTTATCAGCAGTCAATAGTATTTCAATCAGAAATAGTGCAAACTGATGTGCTGAAGGCAAAAACAGTCTGTGATTCTATAAACAAATTAATATCAAGAGAAGCTTACATTCATGTATATTATTGCTACTTGTCAAATGCCCCTCAAAAAGAAAATTTAATATTGGAGTTTTTGATATTTGCGTTTAAATATGGAAGAAATACCATGAATTTCTATACTCACGAAAAAGTTCTACCTATTAATGAAATATACAAAAAAGTAGCAAGAGAAGAACATAGAGTCCTTGGCATTCTAAGGTTTTCGGACATAGGTGGTTTTTTGTATGCAAAATATGCACCGGACAATGATATAAGTATTTTATTGGCAGACCATTTTGCAGATAGGTATAAGTACGAAAAGTTTATAATATATGATGAAAAAAGAAAAAAAGCAGTTGTTTATGCAGATAACAATTGGGGTATAAAAGAAAACATTAATATTGATAACATTGAGTTTTCTGTAAGTGAAAAAAGAATTCAAAATTTGTGGAAACAATACTTTACTGATTTAGCAATTAATGAAAGAAAAAATATTAATTTGCAATTTCAATTTGTGCCTGCAAGATATAGAAAGAATATGGCAGAATTCAAATATTAATTGATATTTGACAATTTTGTTGTATAATATGATTATAATTGTTGAAAGAGGTAAACCTTGTATATAAGTTCAATAACCACACAAATTATCGGAATAGTAATGCTAATATTTACAATTATTTTATCACAGAGAAATTTTGTAATAGATAGACACAAAACAAAGGTATTTGTAATTGCTTCTTTTTTGACAATATTTTCTTTAATAATAGAAATCATTGAATATTACATAATTAGTCAAGGAAGTGCTGAGTACATATTGTTTTACAAAATTATTATGGTTTTAGCTTTTATACTTACTAATATTATTGTATATACTCTTTTAAGCTTAAATGATAACGGAAAGTTTTCAAAGAATAAACTTTTAGCAATCCCTTTAATAATTAATATGGTAATTAATATTGCTACTTATTGGACAGGCTGGATTTTTTATATAGACTCTCAAGGGCAATATTACAGGGGAGACTATTTTTACGTTCAATTAGTGATAAATATGTTTTATTATATTTTATTGATAATTGCTATTTTCATAAATGATGACGATTATGATAGTGATGATATAATATTGTTATCATCTATTTTTGCATTGCCTGTAATAGCTATAATAATTCAAATAACCTTTCCTAAATATTATTTAATATGGGTCACTGCAGCATTATCTTTGATGTTGTATTATATTTTTTTAAGGGAGCTGCAGTTTAAATTTGATTTGACCAGCGGTATAAAAAATCGAAGAGCATTTACCAATAAGATGCTTCAATTAAATAAGAGTAAAAGAAATACTGCAATAGTGGTCATGGATTTGAACGATCTTAAGAAAATTAACGATAGCAGGGGACATGATGAGGGTGATGAGATAATACATAAATCAGCTAAATTTTTGCAGGAAAGCTTTGATAATGTAGGTACGCCATATAGAATAGGCGGAGATGAGTTTAGTGTATTATGTGTTAATTCGTCTAAAGACCAAGTTGAAGCTGCATTAGACAAACTGCATAATTTGCTGGAAGAATATAACAGTGTTAATGACTTGAAAATTGTTTTTGGATACGGATATCACTTTTATACAGGTAATGAAAATATTTTTGAAGTATTTGAAAGTGCAGATAAGAAAATGTATCAGCACAAGGCTAAAATTAAAGGATATTACGGACGTCGTAGAGATGATAAATTAAGTAAATAGTATTTTTAAAAACAACAAAACAGTCACGGAGTTTTTTCCGTGGCTGTAATATTATTGATTATAAATGCTTTGTTATGATATAATTATATAAAAATCTAAAGGAGGGTCTTAATGAATAATTTTAAAGAGATTAAACCTGAACAATTAGACAAAAACATTTTTAACTTAATAAACGATGAATGGATGCTGATTACAGCTGAAAAAGACAACAAGGTTAACACCATGACTGCATCCTGGGGCGGGTTCGGAATTTTGTGGAATAAAAAAGTTGCAAATGTTGTAATAAGACCTCAAAGATATACAAAGGAATTTATTGACGGTTCAAATACCTTTTCACTATGTTTTTTTAACAAGGAATTTAAGAAAACTATGGCTTATTTAGGTTCTGTTTCCGGAAGAGATGAAGAAAAAATTGAGAATAGCAATTTAACTATAAATCATATAGACAATACCCCTTATTTTGACGAAGCAAATATGGTTATTATATGCAGGAAGTTATACGCACAGGAAATGAAGGCGGAATGCTTTATAGAGAAAGAATTAGATGATAAAAATTACCCTAATAAAGATTATCACACATTATATATATCTGAAATTGAAAAAATATATGTAAAAGGAGAAATCAATTGGATTTAATAGTTCTTATACCTATGTTAGCAAGTATCGTGAAAACAGTGCTTGCTATTTATGCATTAATACTTGCAATAAAGGCTTTGAAAATATATATAGATAAAAATGGTCAGTATTAATTTATAAAATAAAAGCATCGTTAATTTAGACGATGCTCGTGTTTTATTGTAGATTAATCAAATAAAATATAAGTAAATGCAGAGGATAAGCTATGTAAAAACCCATTTGAAGAAATTTATTTTTAACCCCTTGCTCATTGTTATAAAAATAAATTGCTATTAAAGCAAGAACAGAGAATTGCTGCATCCAGCCTGCAGACAGATTTGTTAATATCATAATTACTGCTATGATGGTCAATCTTTTTGTCTTTGGCTGATTTTTTGTAAAATAAAATGATAATATATAAACGATACCTATAAATTGGTAATCTGTTTTAAGAACAGTAGCTAAAACTGTTGCTGCAACAATAACCAATGTTTTATCAAATTTATATATTCCATCTTTGTTGTCTATGAAATATATTGCAGCTAAGCCTATAAAAAGAGTAAAAAATATATTTTGATGCACAAATCCTATTTCACCGAAAAATGCTAAATCAAAGGGTATTTCAGATATTAAAGCAAAAACCAATAATCTTGCTGCATATTTTCTTACATTGCTTGTATGAGTATAACCTTCTACCAACAAGAAGCAATAAACAGGAAATGCTAACCTGCCGATTATTCTGTAAATTGCAATATTAGGTTGAAAGATTGCCCCGTAATGATCGATTATCATAGTGAGAAGTGCCGTTATTTTTAATAATAAACCACTCATGATTTTCTCCAAATTATGTATTTTTATTTGATTATACCACTTTTTATTATAATTTCAATATAATGATTGGATATCCTGAAACTCTAAAAATATGGTTAGGGTATCTTTCGTTATAGCTCGGGATGACAAAGCGAAATGGTGTAATTCTGAATACCCAAAATAATAAAAAGGCAGCTTCTTCTAAGGCTGCCTTTTTGGTTCTATATGTTTCGGTTCCAAAATTTTTGGGTTAAATTAAGGATTTTAGGAGTTTTATAGATTACACTTTTTTGGAGGATTAAGTGTTATGCTAACATTTTTAATATTGAAGCTTTTGGTCTTACACCAACCATTTTATTTATTACTTTTCCGTTTTTTATAACTGCTAATGTGGGTATGCTCATAATTCCAAATGCTGAAGCTAATTCAGGCTGTTCATCTATATTAATTTTACCTACTTTAGTATCAGTAACTTCGCTTGCAATTTCATCTACTATGGGAGAAATCATTTTGCATGGACCGCACCATGCTGCCCAGAAGTCTAAAAGTACCGGTTTATTAGAGTTTAATACTTCTTGTTCGAAGTTGTCTGCTGTTATTTTTATAGTATTCATGTTTATAATCTCCTTTTGATTCATTATGACATAATTTTAATGTAACGAAATTTATATTGCAGTGATTAAGTCACATTTGTTACATTTATTTAATTTTTATAGTTTCATAATACTTTATTTTAAATATTAAACAGTAACCAAATCACAATTTTATAAATGTTTTTTTGGGCATAATAAAAAAAACAATGGAGGTAACATCAGCATAATGAAAGAATTATTTTTAAAAACAGAAAACGGATTAATACCACTTGAAGAAAAAATGATAGAAAAATATAATTTAGAGGAAGGAAGGAAATCACCTTATACACGTTATTATATTGTTGATAAAAATGGCAGACATAAATTTGAAGCGAAAAATGAAACATCAAGTCCCGGTGTGGACGAAATGCCTGCCGGTGAAGGAATGGAAGATGATGAAATTGTAGAATTTGCTGATACCGGTGCAATTCTTTCACAGTCAGAAATTATAGATTTTTCCCATGGAACAGATTCCGAATAAACCCATCGGGGACGGTTCTCCTTGGACAAAAAGTCCATCTGGGACGAGTCCATCGAGCCCATCGGGGACGGTTCTCCTTGGACAAAATATCGTCTTAATTTACAACCAAGAACCGCCCCTAATGGGTTAAGTGGGTTTCTATACACGTAAGTGTCATCCTGAGCGATAGCGAAGGGTCTCAGGTTTTAAAAGATGAGATTACGCAGTCTCAATCACCAATTTATTTGCTCCTAACGTCGCATAAATTGGGATTTCATTGCGAATGACCTACCGCTATTTTTCAGACAAAAGAATGTGAAAAATAGGGTTAGGGCATCTTTCGGGCTAAAGCCCTTGGAATAACACTGACGTGATGGTTATTCATAACAATGATTTTTTTAGTATAAAAATTTTTAAAATCCTATTGACAATTGAGCGCGCATTCAACTATAATTAATTCAATAGTTGAACAACTATTCAATCGATGAAAGGAGAAATAAATTGAGTACAAATGAAGATATAATTTGCGATTGCGAAGTAATTCATGGAGATATTGTAAATGAAGTTAAAAAGAGAATGCCAAATGATGAAGATATTTATGATTTGTCAGACTTTTTTAAAGTTTTAGGTGACAGTACAAGAATGAAAATAATATGGGCATTAGATGAAAGTGAAATGTGCGTGTGTGACATTGCAGTATTGTTGAATATGACCAAATCAGCCATATCCCATCAGCTTCGTTCATTAAGAAATGCTGATTTAGTAAAATTCCGAAAAGAAGGCAAGACGGTTTATTATTCATTGAAGGACGACCATGTAAGGGATATTTACGAAAAGGGAATGGAACATATTAAAGAAAAATATAACTGATAAATTGAAGGGAATATTTTGATATAAAGTATTATGGAGGAAGACATGATAAAGGTATTTAAGCTTGAAGGATTGGATTGTGCTAATTGCTTGGCAAAGATGGAAAGAAGAATAAGTAAACTAAAAGGAGTAAAAGATGTTTCGTCTAATTTTTTAACTGCAAAGATGATAATTGAGGCAGATGATGAACTTATGCCTGAAATAGAAGATGCTGCATCGAAAATAATAAAAAAACTCGAACCACAGATAGTAATTAGAAATGCTTAATAGGAGAACTTTATGAAAAAATTATTAAGGCGGTTAATCATAAGTTCAATATTTTTTGTTTCTGCAATAATTGTTGCTAATAGCCAATTAAAGCTTATTTTGTATGCAATAAGTTATATATTAGCCGGAGGCGATGTAGTCAAAAGAGCCTTTGAAAATATTAAGGAAGGTGAAGTTTTTGATGAAAACTTTTTGATGGCAGTTGCTTCCATAGGAGCATTTTTGATTGGAGAAGCACCTGAGGGTGTAGCTGTAATGTTGTTTTATCAAGTTGGAGAAATGTTTCAAAGCTATGCGGTGGGACAATCGAGGAGGTCAATTGCAAATTTAATGGACATTCGTCCTGATTATGCAAATGTATTAAGAAATGATGAAATAGTTACCATATCTCCCGAAGAAGTGGAAATAGGTGAAACTATCATAATAAAGGCAGGAGAAAGAATTCCTCTTGACGGTATTGTTACAGAAGGGTTATCAATGCTTGATACTTCTGCACTTACAGGCGAGTCTCTTCCGAGAGAAGTGACTGTAGGAAGCGAGTTGTTAAGTGGATGCATTAATATTAACGGATTAATAAGTGCAAAGGTTACAAAACCATTTAATGAATCAACAGTAAATAAAATTCTTGAATTAGTTGAAAATGCAAGCAGCAGAAAATCTAAATCCGAAAAATTTATCACTAAGTTTGCCAGAGTTTACACACCTGTTGTGGTTGTAATTGCTGTTATTCTTGCTGTAGTACCTCCTCTTATTATAAAGGATGCTACATTTAGTCAGTGGATTTACAGAGCATTGTCATTTTTGGTTGTTTCTTGTCCTTGTGCATTGGTAATTTCTGTGCCTTTAAGCTTTTTCGGAGGAATTGGCGGTGCATCCAAAAGCGGAATTCTTGTAAAGGGAAGCAATTACTTGGAAGCAATGGCTAAAACAGAAGTTGTTGTATTTGATAAAACAGGAACATTGACTAAAGGTGTATTTAAAGTGCAAAAAATACATTCAGAGAATAATCAGCCTGAAGAACTATTGAAATTAGCAGCTTATGCAGAATATTATTCAAATCATCCTATATCATTATCCTTAAAAGAGGCATATGAAAAGGAAATAGACAGCCGGTTAATTTTTGATGTTGAAGAAATTTCAGGGCATGGAGTTTCTGCAGTTGTTGATAATATAAAGGTATTGGCAGGAAATGGCAAACTTATGGAAAAGTTCAACATACAATACAATAAGACAGACCATGAAGGAACTGTTGTTCATGTTGCAGCAGACGGTAAATATGCAGGATATATTTTGATTGCAGATGAAGTAAAGGATGATGCCTTCAGTGCCATAAAAGCTCTTAAAGATCAAAATACAAAAGAAATTGTTATGCTTACCGGTGACAGTGAGTCAGCAGGCATAAATACAGCCAGGGAATTAGGAATTGACAAGGTCTATACTCAGTTATTGCCACAGGATAAGGTTGAAAGAGTAGAGAAATTAATTTCTCAAAAATCAGAGAAAGGAATGCTTATGTTTGTGGGCGATGGTATTAATGATGCACCGGTATTGGCAAGAGCTGATATAGGGGTAGCTATGGGTGGTCTTGGTTCAGATGCTGCTATAGAAGCTGCCGATGTTGTAATAATGACTGATGAACCGTCTAAAATAGCATCAGCCATAAAAATATCAAAAAATACTTTAGAAATTGCAAATCAAAACATTGTTTTTGCCATATCGGTAAAGGTAATAATATTGATACTAAGCACCTTTGGTTTCGCCAGCTTGTGGGCTGCAGTATTTGCCGATGTTGGAGTAACTTTTATAGCTGTACTAAACTCCATGAGAGCACTAAATATAAAGAATTAATTTATGACACAACCCCGCCCCCTGTTATAAAAAAGTATTTATAGTATATGAAAATGATGATATAATAGTATAAGGAAAGGGGACACACCTTTAATGCAGGGTAAGTCTTTGGAGAAAGCATTAAAGGAATGTCCCCAAATTTCTATAATGTTTGGAGGTAACAATGGAACTTAAAAATTTCCAAGAATTGATTGCAAAGGTTCAAAATAATAATTCCAAAAAGCGTGTTGCTGTTGCAGCAGCCCATGATGATCATACATTGGAAGCTGTTTTTAGAGCAGCTCACGATAAATTGGTTGAACCTGTATTAATTGGAAACAAAGAAAAAATTTCGGAAATATTGAAACAACTTAATGTAGAATATGATTTAAACAGTATTATTTCAACAGAAAGCGACAAGGAATCAGCAGAAAAGACAGTAGAATTAATAAATGCAAACAAAGCAGATTTTATAATGAAAGGAAAGCTTCAGACTGCGGATTTATTAAAAGCTGTTGTTGATAAAGAAAAGGGTCTTAGAACGGGTAAGGTTATATCTCATGTTGCAATTTTGGAGGTTCCAAAGTACCATAAGCTTATTGCCATAACAGATGGCGGCATGATGATGTATCCAAATGCAGAAGAAAAGAAACAAATACTTGAAAGTGCGGTTGATGTTTTCCTTGCCATGGGATATGAATGTCCTAAGGTTGCAGTTCTTGCAGCAGTAGAAACAGTAAATCCTAAAATGCCTGAAGCTGTTGATGCAGACATCCTTAAGAAAATGAACCAATCAGGAGAAATTAAGGATTGCATAGTTGAAGGACCTATTTCAGTTGATTTGACATTCAGTAAGGAATCTGCACAAATCAAAGGATACAATAGTCCTGTTACAGGAGAAGCAGATATTTTATTAGTTCCAAATATAACAACAGGAAATATTATGAGCAAGGCTCTAATTGAAATGGCAAATGCTACTATGGCAGGAATGATTGTAGGAGCAAAAGTTCCAATAGTGCTTACATCAAGAGGAGCAACTTCACAAGAAAAATATTTGTCATTAGTTTTGTGTGCTTCAGCGGTTAAATAAATAATTTACATAAACATCATTTCTCCCTAATATAAATTATACTACAAGGTATTTTATTAGGGGGAATTTTTTTGAAGGGTGAAAATGACAATAATAGAGAAATTGTAAAACTTTTAAAAGATAAATACAATTTCAGAGGGTTGCTGCATTTTACGGACTTTTCAAACTTAGATTCAATAATAAACATAGGTTATTTATTGAGTAGAACACTTTGTTACGCTTACAATATAGAATTTTTCGATGTTTCAATTAAAAAGGATTATGCAAATGATTATGTAAGGTTTTATTTTACGGAGAAAAATGATGAAGCATTGCATCGCTTAAAAACACCAATATACTTAGTATTTAGCGAAGATTTAATTGACTTAGACTCATCCGTGCTTTCTAATGGAGCAAACGAAGCAGCTGAAATAGGGCAAAGTAATGGGTTTGAGTTTAAAAATCAAACAGAGCTCTTAGTAGCTGGCCCTGTATCATTAAAGCATATAAAAAATATTATATTCAGATGTGAGGCCGATTATAAAAGGGCATGTAATTTATACGGCAAAAATAAATTGTATATTGTAGAGCCAAATATGTTTTTCAATAAAGATAATTTTATTAAGGACTATAATATTTATTATGATTCGGCAAAACATAGGGATTTGTTCGTTCTTCATTTCAGTACAAATTATCCTGTTAAAAATGATGGTAATCATGAATATAAGTTATATGATTTAAATGGTAATTTGTTTCGAACCGCCAAAATTAAATTTCTTGAATCTAATAGCACAAATTTTAATCTTGAAGTTATAAAAACTGAACAACCGGTAAATTTTAAATTGTTGTTTTATGGAACAATATGTATAGAGGAAGTAATAGGTTGAAATGTAATTTCTATGAATAAGCTGCGAAGCAGCGTGTCATTCTGAACCGTAGGTGAAGAATCTCATCCTTTAATAACTGAGATCCTTCGCTACGCTCAGGATGACAAATCCTTCGGTCTGCGTCCTCAAAATGACTACATAATCAGCTGAATCTGTTTGCTGCAGGTTTTGAAATATTTTTAAGTGCTATTTCAGCATTATCCTGCAATTTAGGTTCAACAGATATATCTCCTAATGAAACCATTCCTACTAAGTTATTGTTTTCTACAATTGGAAGCCTTCTTATTTGTTTTTCACTCATTAATCTAACAGCATCATCCACTTCCATATCAGGAGTTCCTACTACAGGATTTGCAGTCATAACATCTTTTATGAGCCCACTTCCATCCTCACCGTTAGCTACTGCTCTTAATGCAATGTCTCTGTCTGTAACTATACCGACTACGCTGTTTTGTGTACATATGGGTATTGAGCCCACATTGTATGCTTTCATTAATTGTGCTGCTTTTCCGACGGAATCATCGGAATTTAAACTTGCAATTTGTCTTGACATTATATCTTTTATTTTCAAAAAAATCACCTCCAAGCATATGTTTACCTTAAATCCTTCTTGTATTCATAATAATAATGAATAAAATCATTTTATGTGTTTAAAAAAATGCTCACGGGGTACTAAGTATTTATAGTACTACGATAGTTTCGCACTTTTAAAAAATGTATACATTATTGTTCATTTGTAGTATAATGTAGGTGCAAAAAAAATTGACATAAATAAATTTTAACACATAAAGGAGCAAATCAAATGGCAGAAAAAAACATTAAAAAAGAAGTTAAGAAGAAAAAGAAAAAAGACGAAAAACCAACCTATGTACCATCAGAACCCTATATAAGACCAATAATGTCTCAGCCTGAATTAGTTACTAAAAAGAAGAAAAAAGGTGAATAGCTCATAAAAAATGTGCCTTGGATAATTCCGGACACATTTTTTTAATTTTTATTGCTATGTATAAACTCACATAAGTGTCATTGTTATGAATAACCATAACGTCAGTGTCATTGCTATGAATAAGCTGCGAAGCAGCGTGTCATTCTGAACCGTAGGTGAAGAATCTCAAGTACGGGGACATTCCTCTTACATCAAAGACTATCCCTATAGTAGAGGTGTGTCCCCCTTCCTCGAAAAAACATGAGATCCTTCGCTGTTGCCAAGATGACAAGTTGAGCGTGAACAGCAACTTGATAGAATTGAAAATGTGGTGTATAATTTAAAAAACAACCAACGACAAACAGGAGGATATATGAATATTTTGATTTTAAACTGCGGCAGTTCTTCAATTAAATTTCAAATAGCAGAAATGCCGCAGTACAATGTAATTATACAAGGCAGCGTTGAGAGAATCGGATATAAGGATGCAGAATTTAAACATTCTAAAGCTAAGGAAAAGATAGTTCAGCCAGTAATGAACCACGAAGAAGGAATTAATTTAATAATAAATACTCTCTTTAACAGCAATTTAGGAATTGAAGTGGAAGATATTAATGCGATTGGTCACCGAGTAGTGCAGGGAGGAGATAAACAAAATATTTCTGTAAGAATTGATGATAAAGTAATAAATTACATAGAAAGTATAAAGGACTTGGCACCTCTTCACAACCCCAACCATTTAGCAGGAATTTATGCATGCAAAAAGCTTCTTCCGGATGTGCCACAAGTTGCTGTATTTGATAACGGATTTCATATGTCTCTCCCAAAATCAGCATACGTTTATGGTATTCCTTATGAATTTTATGAAAAATACAATATTCGTAGATTCGGCTTTCATGGTATAGCTTTCAGAAGTATGGCAGAGGAAGTTGATAAGATATTAAATGAATCTCACGCGAATTATAAAGTAGTAAATTTAATGCTTGGAAGCGGCACAACTGCCAATGCTATGAAATACGGCAAATCAGTAGAGGTCAGCACAGGCTTTACTCCTCATGAAGGATTGATTCAGTCTACAAGAGCCGGAGATATAGATACAGCTGCTATATTATATTTAATGAAAAAAGAAAATTTATCAATCGAGCAAGCTGATGAATTAATCAACAAAAAAAGCGGCTGGAAAGGTCTTTCGGGCATTAGCAATGACATGCGTGAAATCTATGAAGCTTCAGAAAGTGGAGATGAAAGAGCAACACTTACCATTGATGCAGTATGTCACAGATTTAAAAAATATGTGGGTGCATACAGTGCCATTATGGAAGGAATTGATATATTAGTGTTTTCCGGCGGAGTAGGGCAAAATGCTCCTTATATAAGAGAAAAAGTTTGTAAGGGCTTGGAATATATGGGCATAGAATTAGATGAGCAAAAAAACAAAATCAAGACCGGCATTATAAGCAAAGATTCAGCAAAGGTTAAAATTATAGTAGTTAATGCAAATGAAGAAAAAATTATTGCAAAGGATACATATGAAATATGCAATAGCTAAAATGATAAAACTGTAATTTGAATTAGAATAATATTATATAAAATAAAATTAAGTAATAATAATTAAATTAATTATATGGAGAGAATTATGGAGAATAATAATTATCTTGAACCAAGAAGAGATGAAATTGTATCAATAAAAGAATGGCTGATAACCATTCTTATAATGAGCATACCTATTGTAAACATAGTAATGATGTTTGTTTGGGCTTTTGGCGGTACAGTAAAAGAAAGCAAAGCTAATTACTTCAAAGCTTCTTTAATTATGGCTGCAATCGGAATTTTAATTGCTATATTACTTTATGGTGTAATGGGCAGCATTGCAATGAGTAAAATGTTGTATTACTAAAATGTTGTATTACTAAATATAATTATGCTAAATTTTCTCAGCTCTTTCATTATCGTCTAATTTGTTGGATGATTTATACAAAGCTCTTAGTGCTGAGAAAATTCTTTTGCAGCTAACATCTTCAATGCCGCTATCTTGTAAATTTAAATCAATTATTTCGCTTATTTTGCTATTCTTATTTTGAAGCACAACACTTACTATCCATGGTGTTTGGAGGATAATATTTTTATCATGTTCAAACTTTTCAACACTTTTATATTTTGTATCATTAAATTGCAAATTTTCTATATCTTCTATTAGTATAGAAACTTCTTTTTCATCAAGGACATTTTGAACTAATTTTTTTTGCTTTGGTACACCGATAATTTCTTTCATAATAACCTCCTGTTACGTGTAATGAAATTATTATATATTTATTATTATTGGATTTCAATTGTTTTTTATACTTTACTAAATTATCGTCATTGACGGTTACTATTAATACCAAACTGTGGCTGTCATCCTGAGCGAAAGCGAAGGATCTCAGATTTAAAAGATGAGATTCTTCACACGCGTTCAGAATGATAGGGCTTACGTTCTTATTATTTAATGAGTGAACAGTAACTATAAATTAGCAGGAAAGTCATATAACTATTTACAGTTATATAAATTAATTGTATAATTTTGACTTGTAAACTATATAAGAAAGAGAGAATAAAATTGATTAAAGACAGTTTTGTTTCATGGAGCGGAGGAAA
>CAZCTI010000044.1:0-13531 GCA_964501385.1 uncultured Clostridia bacterium | reverse complement strand
ATGATAAGAAAAAAGAAATGATATTTCCAAAAATACTTGATACAAGTGTAATTATAGACGGAAGAATATCTGATATTTGCAGAACGGGATTTATTGAAGGGACTTTGGTAATTCCGGAATTTGTTCTGAAAGAACTAAGACATATTGCAGATTCCTCTGACAGCCTTAAAAGAAACAGAGGAAGAAGAGGGTTGGATATTTTAAATATTCTTCAGAAAGATGACTCTGTAAGTGTTGTGATTGAATCTAAGGATTACGGCGAAAATATTGAAGTTGATATTAAGCTATTGAAGTTAGCGAAGGAATTAGGCGGCAAGGTGCTTACAAACGACTTTAATCTAAATAAAGTTGCCGAGTTCCAAGGTGTTGAAGTATTGAATATCAACGAGTTGGCAAATGCAGTAAAACCGGTTGTTCTGCCGGGTGAAGAAATGAATGTGATGATTGTAAAAGACGGTAAAGAATCAGGTCAGGGTTTAGCTTACTTGGATGATGGAACTATGATTGTAGTCGAAGGCGGCAAAAAATGCATAGGTGACTCGGTTGTGGTAACAGTAACAAGTGTTTTGCAAACAGCAGCAGGAAGAATGATTTTTGCAAAATTAAAGAATGTAATTAATAATAAAGCAGTTTAAATGAAGGGGGACACACCTTCATGGAAAGATACCCGTTGGGGTCAGACCATGAAGGAATGTCCCCGTTTTTGTGGGGACACACCTTTATGTATGGCAAGTCTTTGGAGAAAGCATAAAGGAATGTCCCCGAATTGTCCCCGTATTTGTCGGCTCCAGGTTAAATCCTTGGAGCCTTTAATATTTTTTGCAATAATGGGTAAAATATATATTATTGCGTTTTGTGAGGTGTAGTGATGATTGTTGCTATAAGGGCGGTAATATTGTATGGAATATTGCTTATTTCAATGAGAATTATGGGCAAGGGTGATTTGGGAGAGCTACAGCCATTTGATTTAGTAGTCTCGTTAATGTTGGCAGAATTAGCGGTAATGCCTATGGGAGATTTGGATGCTCCATTGCTTCACGGTATTATGGCCACTGTAGTAATTATGTTTTTACAAAGCTTGATATCATATATTTCCCTTAAAAGTTATACTGCCAGAAAAATTATATGCGGAACTCCTTCAATAATATATGACCATGGAAGGTTTAATGTTAAAGACATGAATAAACTAAGGATTAATATGAATGACATATTAGGTCAAATGCGTCTTAAAGGGTATTATAGCTTTGAAGATATAGACTATCTTATTATGGAAACAAACGGAGATGTAAGCATTGTCGCACCTGAAAGCCAAACAGCCAAAAGAGTTAAAAGAATACCGATTGCAATGATTTTAGACGGGAAAATAATGTATAACAATATGGAAAAATTCAATGTTACCAAAGAACAGCTTGATAAGAGCTTGAAAAAGGAAAAATTACATTATAAAGAAGTTTTATATGGTTATATTGATGAAAATGATAAATTTATTTTTTATAAGAGGTAATTATGAGGATGGTTGTGATTTCATTTATAATATTGAGTTTAATGATAGGAATATGGGCATGGTTTTATTTTGGTTCTGTTGGACCACTTACAACCTATTACTGGGATAATTTAAGCGAATTAACCGACATTGTCAGAAATGAAGATTGGGAAAAAGTAGAGAGAGATATGGCTGTATACACTGATAAATGGTATGAAGCTAAAAAATTGTGGACATTTTTTGTTAATCAAAAAGACCTTGACAATATTGATTCTTCCATAAGACAATTAAATATATATATTGAAAATAAGGAAAAAGTATTGGCTCAAGCAGAGCTTGAGTACTTAATAGTTTTATTTTATATAATTGATGAAAATGAAAGCTTAACATTAGACAATATCTTTTAATTGTCATCTATGATATCTTTGTTATTGCTAAGAATAACCATTATATCGAGGGCAAAGCCCTCGTCATTGTTATGAATAACCATCAAGTCAATGTCATTGCTATGAATAAGCTGTGAAGCAGCATGTCATTCTGAACGCAGTGAAGAATCTCAAGTACGGGGACATTCCTCTTTCATCAAAGACTATCCCTATAGTAGAGGTGTGTCCCCCTTCCTTGAAAAGATATGAGATCCTTCGTTTGCACTTAGGATGACAAAGCCGATGCTATGGCTCAGGATGACATAACTATTTAATCGTGTTTGATAATGTTCCTATTCCTTCAATAACGCAGTCAACCCTGTCTCCAGCTTTCAGGTATTTTGGAGGATTAAATCCTGCCCCAACACCTGCAGGAGTACCTGTCAATACAATATCTCCCGGATAAAGTGTTATTCCTGAAGTAAGGTCGCTTATAATAGCAGGAATATCAAAAATTAAATCATTGGTATTGCCGTTTTGTCTTAGTTCATCATTTACAAAGCTTTGAATTTTTAATTTTGGCGGGAATGCAAAACTTGATTTATAAGCTATGTATGGTCCTACCGGGCAGAATGTATCAAAAGATTTTCCCTTATGCCACTGACCGTGAGATGTTTGAATATCTCTTGCGGAAATATCATTAGCGATGGTATATCCGAATATGCAGTTTTCAGCTTCTTCAACAGTTACATTTTTACATTTCTTGCCTATTACCACAGCCAATTCAACTTCATAATCTAATTGCTTTACTATATGGGAATGTGAATCAACAAAATCCTCATGACCAATGCAAGGATAGGCAATTTTGCTGAAATATATTGGTTTTTGTGGTATATCTGCATTTACATTTTTTAAGCTTTTAACTTCATTAATATGGTCTAAATAATTTTTCCCTAAGCATATTACATTTCGTTTAGGATAAGGAATAGGCGATAAAATTTTAACCTCGCTGAGTTTTATTTCATCTTTGTATGCCTTGATTTCTTTATTTAATTTTTCTAAGTCAATATTATTAAAATTTTCGATAATACCAATCATATCAAAACATTTTGCATTCTCAGGTAAAACCTTTGAAGCAGGAATTATTCCGTTTTTTTCCTCATTTAAAAATCCTACGGATTCTTTATTATCGTAAAAATAAGTTATTAAAAACATAAAAACCTCCCAATTTTGTTATAATAAAACTATAATGCATTTCTTGTATTTATTCAAGAAGAAAAGATGAGACACAGTTATTGTTCACACCGGGATTGTCATCCTGAGCGGAGCGAAGGATCTATCTTTTTAAAGAATGAGATTCTTCACCTTCGGTTCAGAATGACAAGGGCTGATGCCCTTCTTATTTATGTGTGAATAGTAACGTGACACATGATAACAACTATTTACTAATTATTGCAGGAAAAAGTCGGTTATGTTATAATACATTAATTGGAATATACAGGAGGTATTGAATGAACAGATCTGTATTAAATGAATTGCATAAAGAAATTTTAAACAGTTTTACACAAAAGTATTTTTTAGAACGGATAAATTTATCTGAAGAAAAAATCCAATCATTTTTAATAAACAAAAAATTTATAGATAATATCTTATCTTTAATTAATAATAATCAAATTACATGCAAAAATGTACTTGATCTGTCTATTGATATTTTAAATTATGCAAGCAGTGAGCCTGCAGATGGTTGGCTTGCATATATATTTCAGTTTGTTTTAAACAAATCATTTCCTGAAGCAGTTACAATACAATTAGATTCAAAATATGAAATTTCAGTAATTATATACCTTGAAATGCTTAGAACTATTTTAAAATATGCACAACACAATAATTTAAGTAAAATACCGACTTTTGAGTTTTTAACTGAAAATGAGATCAAAGAGCTTAATAATCAAGAGGAGTATTTAAACTTTTTAGATGCTTTTGATAAAAATTATGTATATGAACTGATGATGCTTGATGCTGAGGTTAACGGCTACAATACATTAAAGCATGTATCAGCGGTTCATTTTGTAGCAATGCATGCTGCAAGGCAGCTTAAAAAGGTGGGTGTCTCGGTTGACCTTGGACTTGTTTCCGGTTCTGCTGCAGGGCACGATATAGGAAAGTATGGCTGCAAAGGATTGGAAAAAAGAAGAGTTGCGTATCTTCATTATTATTATACAGGCCAATGGTTTATCAAGTACAATATGCCTGGAATTGCTCTTATTGCAGCAAATCATTCCACCTGGGACTTGGAGCTTGAAAATTTATCATTGGAATCCTTGCTGTTAATTTACGCTGATTTCAGAGTTAAAAATAAAAAGACAAAAACCGGTGAGGAAATGCATATTTTTTCACTTAAAGAATCCTTTGGCATCATTCTTGGAAAGTTAGACAATGTGGATGAAGCAAAAGAAAAACGATATATAAGAGTATATTCAAAGCTTTTAGATTTTGAAGATTATTTAGTGAATAAGGGTGTTGACACAGACCTTAAATCGGTTGAGCCATGTCCTGTGAAAGCTGTTGATTTTGCCCTTATCGACGGTTATGAAGTCGTAAGGAACTTTAAACTTATGGCAGTTGAACACAATGTTTCACTAATGGGCAAACTTAATAACGAAGTTACATTTACAGGAATGATTGAATCGGCCAGAAGCGAGCAGGACTGGAAGAATATTCGAGCATATTTAAATATTTTGGAGGAATATTCTATCTACTTGCTGCAAAAGGAAAAATTATTTTCTCTTAGTTTTTTGTATGAGCTTTTAGTTCACAGGGAAGGCGATATCAGGCGTCAAGCCGCAAATTTAATGGGAAAAATAATCGTTCATTACGATATGGAATACACAAAAGAAATACCTGAAGATGTGAGAATTAACCATATTGAGGAAAAAGCATGCATATCCTTGTGGGATAAATATTTAGGTCTTTTCCTATCTCCCGGATATAAGGTAACGGATAATCAAAAGGAATGGATAGGATATTCCTTGAGAATCTTTGTGGATTCTGTTATTAATTCACCGAGCAATAAGTATAAAGAAGAATATTTAAAAGTATTTTTAAAATATATGCATTACGATATGAATGATGATGTGGCTAATCTCAACATTTTGAATTCCATTCTCAGCATACCTTTGGAATTATATCGGGAGGATGAACTTTCCTTTATACTTAACTTTTCGGCAAAATATATTAAAACTCCGTCATACAGTATAAGACTT
Source organism: uncultured Clostridia bacterium (assembly GCA_964501385.1). Lineage (GTDB taxonomy): Bacteria > Bacillota > Clostridia > Tissierellales > Sedimentibacteraceae > Sedimentibacter. Next base: position 8,420 of record CAZCTI010000044.1, on the reverse strand, counting down.
ATGGCAGCACAGTTTTTATACAAGGCTGTTTCTCAAGTTAAAATAACCGGACAATCACTTATGGATATGCTTGATATTGTAGAAGAGTTTTCGCCGGACGAAGGATTGTGCATGAATTATTTAAAATATAAGATAGCACAAAGCTTGCATGCACCTGAAAGCTTACTTAAGAAATACTCTTTGCTTTTAACCGGCAATTGGTATAAAACATCTGATATATTTTTAAATAATTTAAAAGCAGCAACACCTTGGAATGTTAAAACTATCAGCATTGATTACATAATGGAAAACCTGTCACAAAGAAATGAGGTTGCACTACTTCAAGCGGCAACTCATTTAGCAAACCTTGTGAAAGTAAGTGCCAAGGAATCAGTAAGAAACAAAGCAGGGAATTCTTTGGTGCAATTAGGACCAATGCTAACCATAGACCAAAGGAATGAAATAGCATTTGAGCTTATTAAAGGGCTCGAAATAGATGAAATGCAATATGCAAAGTATATACCCGAGTATTTGGGACGCTTTGTAATGTTGTTGTCTCCAAAGGAATTAGATGAATTTATTATTGACTTAAAAAACATTTACAACAACATTAGTGAACGGGCCAGTTCTTTGGTTATCGACACATTTGGTGTAATGGTTCAGTATTACCCTGAGTACAAAGAAAGATTTGGAGAAGATAACAGTGTGTTGCAAAAAAGGCTTATTAAAATATTGGGCATAATTTTAGGAGGTTTAGCAAACTTTAATACACAGGTAAAACAGGAAACATTTTTAGTAATAGGACAATATATTTTTGGTTCTAATAAATTATCTTTAAAAGAGAAACATAAAATATTTTCATTGATTTACAAAAAACTATTAACATTAATAAATGAAAAAGAATTAAGCGATTTATTCTTTTTTAACAACTCTGCATCTTTTAACCACATTTATAGGTTTATAAGTGATTATGAATTTTTCAACGGAAAGTTTGATATTAAGGAAAATAAAAATATAGCATTTTTCCCTGGGACATTTGACCCGTTTTCCATGAGCCACAAGGGAATTGTGACGGAAATAAGAAATTTAGGATATGATGTATATTTGGCTGTTGATGAATTTTCCTGGTCTAAGAAGGTTCAACCAAGGCTTATCAGAAGACAAATAATCAATATGTCAATTGCAGATGAGTTAGGGATATTTTTGTTCACTGACGACATACCCATAAATTTAACTAACACAGAGGATTTAAAAGCATTAAAATCACTGTTTCCAAATAAGGAAGTTCATATGGTTGTTGGAAGTGATGTAATTATTAATGCAACTGCTTATAAAAGCAAGACTGCAAAAAATACAATACATAGCTTTAATCACATTGTTTTTAAAAGGGCTAAGGGCGATTTGTCCGAAGCAGAAATGAAACAAGCAGAGGAAGCCAAAAATAGAATTAAAGGTACATTAATTGAGCTTCAGCTTCCTGTTTATTTAGAGGATATAAGTTCAACTCAAATACGAGAAAATATAGACAATAACAGAGATATATCTAATTTAATTGACCCCATGGCTCAAAATTTCATCTACGACAGAAATTTGTATATAAGAGAGCCATTAAACAAGGCAATTCTTAAAACAAAGCCATTTGTTATTGAAATTGTAGAGGATTTAAGCAAAAAGACTGTTGATGAAATAGGTCATTATATTTTTATGCATACAAATTTATATGAAAATATAGGGGAACAGCTAATTTCAAAAAATATTAAGCTTTTGGTAATAAGAGATGCCAAGAATTCTAATAAAATATTGGGATTTTCAGCATTTCATAAAATCAGCTCTTCAGATGTTTATTCGGAATTTCATAGTCAATATATTGCAAATTATGTTAGAGAAAAAACAGCAGGCAGAATTATTGTTATAGACGGAATTTTTATAAACCCAAACAAATTATATGACAGCATGGAGCAAATTCTTATTACAGAAACTTTGTCTCACTGTTTGAGAAATGATTTTACATATGTATTATACAATAATATATTGGCCGAAAAGGATAGTGAAGAATTGATTGAAACATTAAAGTTGCAAGGCTTTATGAATGTTTATGACGAAAGTATCAAAAGAACGGTATATGCGGTAGATATGAAATTCCCGATTTGCCTTACACTTAATTTGGAAAGCTTTATTAAGGAACCTTTAAATGAAAATAAAAAAGTCCATGAGGCAATATTATTCGCACGGAAAAGGCTTCAAAAGGCTATGACAGAGCTGTATCCCGGAAGTCTTGTATTATCCATAGACAATGATATGATAAATCAGATTCTTATCAATAAAATATGCAGCATTAACAATGTGCCCAATGAATTGCAAACTCCAAGAGTTTTGGGGGAAAATATGGTTGTGCCTTTTGGAAATGTATTAAAGGGAATGGTTGTTCCTAATACGGTAACTAAATCCTTGCACACAGAAAAAGTTTATTCTTCTGATGCACTAAGATTTAAAATTAAAGAATACCCATTTTATTCACCTATAGAAAATCAGGTAAGGACAATAGAATCCTTTGAGAAACCTGTAATATTGGTTGATGATGTGCTTCATAAGGGATACAGGATTAAAGAAATTGACCCGGTATTGAAAAGACATAATATTGATGTTAAGAAAATAATTGTGGGAATAATGTCAGGAAGAGGTAAGGACCTTATGGATATTCAGGGAAGAGATGCAGATTGTGCATATTTTATTCCTAATTTGAGATTGTGGTTTAATGAAAACTTAATGTATCCATTTTTGGGCGGAGACGGCATATGGCTTGAAAATGAAAATATAACAAATTTAATTCCTTCAATAAATTTGATACTTCCATTTTATTCACCAATGTTTATAAGGGGAGCATCGAAGGAGGCTATTTACAATCTTTCCATGATTTGTCTTGAAAATGCAAGGCATGTTCTTCTTGCATTAGAAACGGAATTTAAGGAAATTTTCGAAAAAAATCTTACCGTAAAAAGGTTGGGTGAAGTTCTTTTATCCCCGAGACTTCCATACTTAGGGGACAATATTTATTATGACTTAAACAAGGAAGCATCTGATTTTATGGATGTAAGCATTGAGTCATTATTAAAACTTGAAAGGATTATAAAATAATGTTTTATTACAAATATAATGATAAGTATTTGTTTTCAATAAACGATGATTACAATTATACAAAAATAAATGATATTCCGGATGATTGCCAAGAATTGTATTTTCTTACTGCATTAAAAAAGGAAATCTCCAAAAGAACATTTGCAGTAAACAATCCTTCTGATTTGTATATAAATGAGGAAAGTCTTAATATGCTTAAATTAAATGATAATAATTATGACATTCCCAAAAAAATAATTGGATTAATAGAAAAAAGAAAAGTTAAGGCAGTTAATTCGGAGTATGATTACTATGAAAACTGTTTTTATATGGATGAGTTCCATAAAAGAAGGGTAAATCTATTAGCCCTTGGAGATGTGGGAAGTACGCTTTTAATAGGACTTAAGCTTCTTGGGAAAGATATCATTGATAGTATCGGAATTTATGACAGAAGCCCAGATAAAATAAAACGTTGGGAATATGAAATGAATCAAACATCATATCCATTTGAAGATTCATTACCGGAAGTCCATGGCATAGAAAGGGTGGAATTATTTGATTGTGATATGTTTGTGTTTTGTGCCTCCAAAGGAGTACCACCCATAGGCAGTGAAGCAGTTGATGTAAGAATGGTTCAATTTGAAGAAAATGCAAAGCTTATAAAAGAATATGCATCCATGGCTTGTGATTGCAAGTTTAAAGGAATATTTGCTGTAGTTTCAGACCCAGTTGACCAGTTGTGTGCTGCTGTTTTAAAAGGAAGCAGGGGAGTGCTCTCTCCCGAGCAAATTAAAGGTTATGGCCTTGGGGTAATGAATGCAAGAGCACTTTATTATTCTAAGAAATATGAGAAATTTTCAATGTATTTAAAAGAAGGAAGAGCGTTCGGTCCTCATGGTAAGGATTTAATAATAGCAAACAGTATATATAATTATGATGATGAATTATCAAAAGAGCTTACAAAATATGCGGTAGAAGCAAATCTTGAGGTAAGAAAGACAGGATTTAAACCATATATAGCTCCTGCATTGTCTTCCGGAGCCATATCCATAGTATATACCCTTGAAGGAAAATATCATTACAGCTCAAATTATATAGCAGGAGTTTACATGGGTGTTAAAAACAGAAATACCCCTGCAGGAATTGATATTGAAAAAATAAAAATGCCGGATAAGCTTTTTGAAAGAATTGAAGAAACATATGGAATTCTGGGGAATTCTGGGGACGGACCTTAAAATTCCGGGGAATTCTGGGGACGGACCTTAAAATGGTTTAATTTGTGTCTAAACATGAGTAAACTGTAACCCCGAGGGCACAACCCTCGTCATTCTGAACCGCAGGTGAAGAATCTTATAAAAAGAGGTGTATAATGAGCAAATTAACAGTTCTAAAATTCGGAACATCCGAAAGATTAGAGAAAATGCTTCAATTTTCTTTAATGGAATATGAATATGATATCATCACAAATGTTGATGATATGATTGATTTGCAAAATAAAAAAGTGTTATTTGCAATTGAATTGGGAGATTCGGGAATAAATATTGAGCTTATGACAATGCTTAAAAAAATACACTCATATTCTGATTTCATGAATAACTCAATCGGAGGAATAATAGTAAACTCTGACAATGAGTTGTTCTCTCGTTCTGCAGCAAGGTATACAATGTTTTATGCCAATATGGCAGGATGTATGTTTCCGGGAAAGCCATTGTCAGAAGCTGCAGGTTCTTTGAAAAGTTTTAAGACTCAACAGGCTATTGCAGAAGTAAGTCTATCGTTAGAGGATATTCTTTTAATAGACAGCAAAAATGTCGTTGACAGAATTATGAATTATAAAAAGAAAAAACTAATAAATCCGAAAATTTTAGCATTATATTCAGGTAACTACAAAACATCCAACACATATTCTCTTTGGACTATGGTCAAAGAAAATTTAAATAATTGCCAAATTAACGAAATTCACATAGAAAACGGCTCTGTGGTAGACTGCAAGGGATGCTCATATAAAGCTTGTAAGCATTATTCACAAAGTATCAACTGCTTTTATGGCGGAATTATGGTGGAAGAAATATATCCCGCTATACTTGATTGTGATGTGTTAATGATGCTATGTCCAAACTACAATGATTCTATCAATGCCAACATGTCAGCAGTCATAAACCGTTTAACTGCTTTATATAGAAAAACTAAATTTTATGATAAATACTTTTACTCCATAATTGTTTCAGGATTCAGCGGAAGCGATATTATAGCACAACAGCTTATAAGTGCTTTAAATATAAATAAAACTTTCATACTTCCTCCAAAATTTGCATTAATGGAAACAGCTAATAATCCGGGGGATGTAGAGAAAATAGAAGATATAGAAGAAAAAGCAAAATATTTTGCTAAGAATATTAAAGTAACTTTGGAATAATGTAAAACCTTTTTTAAAATATGATTTAAGTCAAATACTTTCCAAAAAAGACATGATAAAATGCATTCATAAGATAAATAGTACAATAAATTAGGAGGAGAATTATGCAAAATTATATTTTAAAAAAGAAAAATCCAATAACTATAATTAGTGGTATTTTAATAGCAACTGCATTTATAACTAAATGGACTGTTGGCAATATGGAAATCTTCGAATGGGCATTGATTATCGCTTCCATCTTAGGTACTGCACCTATAGCTATACAAGCATATCAAGCGTTGAGAGTAAAAGTTGTTAGTATTGATGTATTAGTTACAATAGCAGTTGGTGGAGCATTTTTGATTAAAAATTTTGAAGAATCGGCTATAGTAACATTTTTATTCTTGTTTGGTGCATTTTTAGAGCAACGTACATTAAATAAAACTCGTTCTGCCATAAAAGAATTAACGGAAATGGCACCGGAAAGTGCATTAAAACAAATGGATGACGGAGAATTCGAAGAAGTTGATGTTGATGAAGTTGATGTAGGTGATATTTTGCTTGTTAAAACAGGTGCAAAAGTTCCCGTTGATGGCACGGTTTTAGTCGGTGAAGGCAGTATAAATGAAGCAAGCATCACAGGAGAATCAATTCCTGTTGCAAAAGAAAAAGGTTCAAATGTATTTGCAGGAACAATATTAGATAATGGAACTATTCAAATTGTGGCTGACCGTGTAGGAGAAGACACCACATTTGGTAAAATAATTGAGTTGGTAGAAGAAGCACAAGATTCAAAATCAGAAGCAGAACGTTTCATAGACCGCTTCTCAAAATACTATACACCGGCAGTTCTTGTTTTAGCATTTATTGTATGGTTATTCTCAAGAAATGTAGAATTAGCAATAACTATTTTAGTTTTAGGATGCCCCGGGGCTTTAGTTATTGGAGTACCGGTATCTAATGTTGCAGGTATAGGAAATGGAGCACGCCATGGGGTGTTATTGAAGGGCAGTGAAGTAATCAGTGATTTCAGCAGATTGGATACAATGATATTCGATAAAACAGGTACATTGACAATAGGAAACCCATCAGTTGCAGAAAAAGAATATTATGGAGATAATATTGATGAAGTATTAGGATATCTTGCAAGTGTTGAGCGTGAATCAGATCACCCTTTAGCAAAAGCTGTATTAGAGGAAATTGGTGAAACTACATTTTCCTTAGTTGAAAATACAGAAGTTGTAAAAGGCGGCGGAATTGTAGCCAATGTAAATGGCAAAAGAATAGCTGTTGGCAATGTTGTATTAATGGAAAAAGAAAATGTAGAACTTAATGAAAAAGTTAAGGCAGATATCAAAAGATTTGAAAAGAATGGAAACTCACTTGTGATAACTTCTGTTGATGGGGAATTAAAAGTTGTGATGGGTGTTCGTGACAAAATACGTCCGGGAGTCATAGAAGATTTACAAAAGTTAAAGAAATTAAAGGTTAAGAACTTAGTTATGCTTTCAGGTGACAACCAAGGAACTGTTGACGCAGTCAGCCGTGAATTAGGCTTAACTGAAGCACATGGAAATATGCTGCCTGAAGATAAACAAGCGTATGTTAAGATGCTAATAGAGGAAAAACGTCAAATTGTAGCCTTTGTAGGAGATGGAGTAAATGACAGCCCTTCATTAGCCTTAGCAAATATCGGTATAGCAATGGGGAGTGGTACAGATGTAGCAATTGAAACATCAGACGTTGTATTGATGAATTCAGATTTTAGCCGTTTACCTCATGCTCTTGGATTAACAAAAGCAACAGCAAGAAATATGAAACAAAACATAGCTATTGCATTAGGTGTTGTATTAATATTATTAGCTGGTGTATTATTCAGTGAATGGGTGAGCATGTCAATCGGTATGTTAGTACACGAAGCAAGTATATTGGTTGTTATTCTAAATGGTATGAGATTATTGCGTTACAAATTATAAAATTAAAGACTTGATTTAAATCAAAGTTTAATTCGCTAAAACAGGGTATAATTAATTTATAAGAAAATAATAATTTATTGGAGGAATATAATATGAAATCAGCAACAATACAATTAGAAACATTAACATGTCCATCCTGTATGCTTAAAATTGAAGGTGCACTAAAAGGATTGGATGGTATCGACAAAGATTCAGCAACAGTATCATTTAACACAAGCAAAGTAAAACTAAATTTCGACGAAGATAAGGTATCAATCGAAGATATAGAAGGTGCAATTACTAAATTAGGTTACGATGTTATTAAATCTAAAGTAAAATAAGGTATTCCGGGGACGGACCTTAAAATTCCAAACATTCCGGGGACGGACCTTAAAATTCCAAAACGGCAACATATAGAGGTGCCTAAGCACCAAAAACTAAATTTAAATTAATCTTACCAAAAGTTCATGAGAGTTCATGGACTTTTAATTTTTTGAAAATTTCGGAACTTTTTATGTTATAATTAGTCTAACATAATAGTATCAGTAGCATGTGTAGCCATAATTATTAAAAGATTTATATTAAGAGGTTTTTAATGAACGTTAACCAAAGTAGATTATTTTACTTATTTTTAACAGTTATTACTATGTGTTTAGGTCTTCTGTCAAGAAGTTTAACTACTTACATCCCGGATATAGTTGATTTATTCTTAGGTGATGCATTGTGGGCATTAATGATTTATTTTATGATTAAAATTGTATTTATAAAATTAACTCCAAAGAAAACTGCAATTTTAGGTATAATATTTTGCTTTACAATAGAATTCAGTCAATTATATCACAATCTCTGGATTGACAGTATAAGAGCTACCACAATAGGTGGATTAGTATTAGGATATGGATTTCTATGGAGCGACTTAGTAGCTTATTTAATCGGAATAGCAATAGGAGTATTTATAGAAATCAAAGTATTAAGAG
>CAZCTI010000043.1:0-13598 GCA_964501385.1 uncultured Clostridia bacterium | reverse complement strand
GGGACATTCCTATATTGCTCTCCCGCAGAGACTTTCTAAACAATAGAGGTGTGTCCCCCTTCCTTAATATCGTTGATTTACATAATAATCTATAACAGATTTTTGCCTTTTTTCTAAAAATACCTCTTCTTTTTTTAGAACATCCAACAACCAAAGGCTTTTGGAATGAAGAACCGCATATTCGTAGTCCTTTAATACAATTTCATAAAGTTTGCCTTCTAATAATGATGATTCCATTTTAATAAAATATGCTTCAACATTTTCAAATTTAAGAAACCTTAATAAACGGAAGGATGTTTTATCTTTTTCGTTGTAATAATAATCTGCTTCATTTAAATACTTGCTGTAGTAGCTTATATGCTTGCCTTTGTCCTTAATTTCTTGTGCTATCATGCGATGGTATTTTGCCATCATATTGTAATATTGATAGTTGTACATCCCTTTTTCAAAGCTGTCAATACGCTGAAAGGGCTTAATATTTCTATCAAGCATGTACTTATAATTTAACTCTAAATATTCTTTTTTATTTATATCACCATTCATATGCTGTATTATTAGCATATCTCTATGTTCAAAAAAATCATCAAAAATTGTTTTGTTAGGTTTAAAATAATTCATGTAACCACTCTTTCTATTTTCATACATTTCTTATTTTAACAGAAATATATCCTTTTAGCAAGAGGAAATCATTAGGCAAAGTTAAGCCGCCGAGTAAAAACCCGGCGGCATGTTTATTAGCTTATTACTAAATCTTCTATAACTCTATCTCTCAATCCTTCTGGAATATCTTCAATATCATGATTTACACTTATAATAAAATTAACTTCAAATGTTTTGGATAAATAGTCCAATCTTTCTATAACCGGTTCTAATTTTTCCTTTCCTGATCTTGCTATTTTGTATAAACCGTCAATGTATACCTGCTCTATATCGTAATCGGTTGCAATTATTCCACATACAAAGCCTTGGAACTCATCTTCATTAGTAAGTCCAAACTCTTTTGTATTTATATACCTAATCCTGTAATCTAAATCGAATATGTGTCTGTTATTTGCTTCTAAAAAAATCATTTTGCCGTGAATGTTGTCTATAGCCTTGTTTGCCATTTCAATCATCCTTCTTGTTTTACCTGTACCGCTATGTCCACAAACTAATTGAACCATAATAATCACACTCCTATCCATTTTTTATAAAAGTAAATTACAACTATATTGTACCACATGTTGTAAATGTTTACACTAATTATTTTTTATTTTTTCTAATTAAATAAATTTATTTTTGCTTCCTTGATACCTTTTTTCAGATTCCATTTTATAAAGAATTTCATCCTTTATCTTCCACCAACTCATACCCCAGTTTACAAAAATAGAGTTTTCCTTAGGTGCTCTCCCTGCTAATCTTTGTACAACAATATCTTTATTTAAATGCTCAAGAAAAACTATAACTCTTTCTACATATTCATCTTTAGTAATAATTGTAATTTCATTATTTTTATATAATTCTCCCATTTTAGTGTTTTCCATTATATAGAGAGAATGAATTTTAACTTGGTCAATTTTTAAAACTGATAGTATTTTTGCTGTTTCAACAGTATCGATTATATTATCTCCCGGCAGGTTTAATATAACATGTGTACAAATTTGAAAATTATACCTTTTAATCCTTAAAACAGCATCAATAAATTCTGATAAAGTATGACCTCTGTTTATACTCTTCAAAGTGTGATAATTAACAGTCTGGAGTCCTAATTCAACAGTTATGTTAACATTGTAGGTACATTGAATTTCATTAAGAAATTTAAGCTTTTCATCAGATATACAATCAGGTCTTGTGGAAATTGCTATTTCAACAATATTATCCATAATTGCATCATTTATATAACTTTTAAATCTTTCTGTTTCCATATAAGTGTTCGTATAATTTTGAAAATAAGCAATAAATTTATTCGCCTTATATTTTTTAGAAATATAGTCCATGTTTCTTTTCAATTGTTCTTTTACACTTAACGAATTATCAAGCATTTCAAAACCTGTTCCCACATCCGCACAAAATGTACATCCACCATAACCTAAACTCCCGTCCCTGTTTGGACAAGTACATGGGATATTTACAGGAAGCTTATAGACTTTTTCTCCATATTTTTTATTTAAGTATTTGGAATATTCATTGTATAATTTTATCATATTTTTCCTTTTATAATTTTTTTTGCTATTATATCATTATAATTAAGTAAATTGATTTAATCAATTAAATTACCATTAATTTATAAAATTATTTTTTGCTTAAATGTAAATAATATTAAAACAAAATTTAATTATAGGAGGCTTAATATGCACATAAAAGAAGGTATCATTCCTACTGTATTAGGTACAGTTGTTACAGCAACGGGAGTTGCACTTAGAAACACAGATCTGCCTGAATCCTACAGAAATGGCATAATAGGATTCGGATTGGCTCATATTGCTTTAGGTTCTGCTGAATTAGTATCAAATAACATGCAGCACCGCAACATAATGAGTAGAATGACTAAAATGGCACCATTCAAGTAAACAGATGTCCCAAAACTATAATTTGGTGACAGTCGCTTATCCTGAGCTAACGAGATAGAGCTAAACGAAGGATATTAAGTTTTGAGATTCTTCACGGTTCAGAATGACAAAAAACAAAACATGCAGTATGTGCATGTTTTTGTTTTTTTATTAAATTCAAGCAAAAATTACATACAAAAGTGAATATAATCCGGCAATACCTATTAACAGATAAACAATTCTGCCGAATTTACTCTTCCAGCCACCAAATAAATTTTCCACTATGTCAATTTTTGATATTCCATATAAGCCCCAGTTTAAAGCTCCTATAATAATAAGAATTGAAGCTATTGCAGTTAATATTCTCATAATTCCTCCTCAATATTGCATAATATTAATACATTATATTTTAGGAGTTATAAAAATATGTACAAAGCTTTAATATTTTTATTTAATTCCAAATATTTCTGACAATTCAAAGTATACTGCCGATTCATTATTGTTATAGTTTGAAATAAAGTTTGCATTATTTTTAAGATTGTCCGTTGCATTTTTCATGGCAATTCCAAGACCGGAGTTTTTAATAAGCTCTATGTCATTATTATCGTCTCCTATTGAAATTACTTGATTCTCATTAATATTTAAACTTTTGATATATTTTTTTAAAGCACACCATTTACAGCTGTTTATATTTAAAAGTTCTAATAAAGACCAGCTGCTTATGTTCTGATTAAGAATTATATTGAAATTTCCGTTTAATTTTTCAATATCATTTTTAAAAGTGACTAATTTTTTATGATCATTAAAGTAGCAAACAGATAAAATATTGTGAATTTTGTCTGCCATAAATTCTTTATGTCTTGCTCTTTCATAATCCTTCTTTATATACCCTAAATAAACTTCATCGTAGTTTTCACACTCATAAATAAGGTCATACCCCTCATGATATTCATCAACATGGATTACAGGATTTAAGTTATGCTTAAGTCCTAATTCATATATATTTTCAAATATTGAAAAATCCAAATAATTACTTTCAATAAATGAATCATCGTAACGCCTTACTACTGCCCCATTATTTGCCAAAATTACAGGTTCTGCAAACTTAATTTTTTCTGTCAGAGTTTTAGCCATATAATAATTTCTTCCTGTAGCAATAACGATATGAATGCCGCGATTATAAAGTTCATTAATTATATATGCATTTTTATCGCTTATTAATTTTTCATCACTAAGAAGAGTACCATCTAAATCCAATACCACCATTTTGTATTTCATATTAGTCTCCTGTTTTTAACTTATACCTAATTATACTAAATATTTTGGGGATTGTCACCCTGAGTGTAAGTAAAGGATCTCAGGTTTTAAAAGATGAGATTCTTCGGGCTAAAGCCCTTAGAATGACACTGACGTGATGGTTATTCATAACAATGACACTTACAATCTTTATAGCAATGACAAACAAAGCCGAGATTTTCTCTCGGCTTTGTTTAATATCTATTTATTTAATACTATTTTGCTACAGTTGAATACATGAAGTATTTGTATCCTAATGGGCTTGCAAAAGCTCCGTCAAGGTCTTTGCTCATCATGAATATATCTGTGTAGTAATAAATAGGTGTTATAGCACCTGTTGACATTAATATGTCTTCAGCATCATGCATTAATTTAAATCTTTCTACTGCATCTTTAGAAGCTTTTACTTCAGAAATTATCTTATCATAAGATTCAGCCCAAGTTTTTCCGCTTTCACCCTTGTAAGTGTATCCTGCATAGTTAGCATGGTCACCCTTACCAAATTGTGAATCGTTGTTTCCGCTTGATGTAATCCACATATCAAGGAATGATATAGGATCATTGTAGTCACCTAACCAACCGTTTCTTGCAACTGAGTAGTTTCCTTGCTTACGAGTTTGAAGGAATGTTCCCCACTCTTGTTTTTCAATTGTCATATTGATTCCGTAAGATGCAAATGTTGCTTGAAGATATTCAGCAATTCTTTCATGGCCTGTTCCAACGTTTGTAATATAAGCAATCGTCGGGAATTCTGCTGAAACTTTACCTGCATCATCAACTGTAAACAGTTTTGATGATTCAGCAGCTTCTTTTAACAATGCAATTGCCTCTTTTGTATTATTTTCATAATCATCCGGGTCAACGCTGTAATAGCCTTTTCCATCTCTGTTAGGACCGTTAACTGCAATATATTCTGTTGCACCGTCAGGCTCTAAAAGACCCATAGCAACGAAACCTGCTGCTTCAACTTGACCTGCCTGACCGATTTCTTCAACAATGTATGTTCTGTCTATCATAAGGCCAAGGGCTCTTCTTATTTTTGCTTTGTCAGCTTCGCCAAATTTAGCAAATGCTTTATCATTCACATTATGTGAAACATAGTATGTTCCAAGTTGTCCGGCGATGAAGAATTCATCAGGATTAGCTGCTTGCAATGATTTGATTTCATCATTAGGAACAGAATCTATAAACAAGTAAGAACCATTTTGGAAGTTTGCCAAAATTGATGTATCATCATCATTAAATGCAAATATTAATTCTTCTGTCAATATAGAATCTTGATCATGATAAAATTCATTCTTTTTCATTATCAATTCACTTTGTGAAAATTCCACAACTTTGTATGGACCATTTCCAATATAAGTTTCAGCTGCAGTAGCCCAAGCTTCATTGCCTTCAACAACATCTGCTTTTACAGGCATATATGTTGGGAATGCAACTAATTCATTAAAATAAGGAACGTCTATAGGAAGAACAACTGTAAGTGTTTTACCGTCTTCTGAAGCAGTAACATTAAGTCTTGCATCAGGATTTATTCTGTTACCTTCATCATCAGCCTCCGAAACTGCATCATAGCCGTCAACAACTTCAAACATGTAGTTGTAATCTGCTCCTGTTGTAGGGTCAGCAGCTCTGTTCCATGCATAAACGAAATCTTCTGCAGTTAAATCAGAGCCGTCATTCCATTTCAAACCATCTTTTAATTCATAAACATACTTAACTTTTCCATCATCTGTAGGCTCTGCTTCAGGCAATTCTTTAGCTAAATCAGCATATAGTTCCAGCCCTCCGTCAGCTTTTTGTCTATAACCAACTAATCCTGCAAATGTATGGATTATATAAGTGGCTCCGTCAACTGCACTATTAAGTGCCGGGTCGATAGTATCCGGATATGCACCAACACTAACTGTTATACTTTCTGCAATTGTAGGAGCTTCCGGTGTATTGGGTGTTTCCGGTGTAGATGGTGTGCCCGGAGTTTCCGGTTGTTTAGGTTGTTCTGTCTTGCCACATGCTGCTAATGAAAACACCATGGCAAAAACTAAAATTAAACTTAAAATCTTTTTCATATTTTCCTCCTATTTAATATATATTAATTTTAAATTAATATCAAACGTGTATACATGCCACCATATGTCCCGGTGACACTTCTCTTAATTCCGGTCTTACTTCGGCACATTCCTTAGTAGCCCTTTGACATCTTGTCCTGAAAGGACATCCCGATGGCATATTTAAAGGACTTGGCACATCACCTTCAAGTAAAATTCTTTTATGGTTTCTTGCATGATTAGGATCAGGTACCGGTACCGCTGACAACAATGAAATAGTATAAGGGTGAAGAGGGTGGTTGTATAATTCATCAGAACTTGCAAGCTCCATCATTCTACCTAAATACATAACAGCAATTCTATCTGAAATATGCTTTACTACCAATAAATCATGGGCAATAAACAAATATGTCAAACCCAACTGGTCTTGTAAATCCTCAAACTTATTTATAATCTGAGCTTGTATAGATACATCAAGTGCCGATACAGGCTCATCACATACAATAAATTCAGGCTGCACTGCAAGAGCTCTTGCAATACCTATTCTTTGGCGCTGCCCGCCGGAAAATTCATGTGCATAACGAGTAGCATGCTCGCTTGATAATCCTACAATATCCATTAACTCATTAATTTTGTCGTTTCTATCTTTGTTGTTTTTATATAGTTTAAATACATCTAATGGCTCCCCTACTATATCTCCAACCGTCATTCTCGGGTTTAATGAAGAATACGGATCTTGAAAAACCATTTGTGCATTTTGTCTTAAATTTTTAATAGATTCTTTGCTTTCTATTTTTTTGCCTTTAAAAATTACTTCGCCGCCGGTAGGTTTGTATAACTGAAGTATAGACCTTCCTACAGTTGTTTTTCCGCAGCCGGATTCACCTACCAAACCCAAGGTTTCACCTTTTTTTATACTGAATGATATATCATCAACTGCCTTTAAAGGTTTGCTTTTTAACATGCCTGTTGATATATCAAAATATTGTTTTAAATTTTTTACTTCAAGAAGAGTTTCTTTATTCATTTTTGTACATCTCCTCTACTTTTTCTTTCGTAAGTTTGTTTTCTTCTATTCCCATTTTAACATTCATCCAACATCTTGATGTATGATTTTTTTCTATGGTTAATTCTTTAGGGTTATGAGTAAGACAAACTTTCATGGCATTTTCACACCTTGGTGCAAAAGCACAGCCATCAGGCATATTTAATAAATCAACCGGGTTTCCGCCAATTGGTTTAAGACGCATTTTTTCATTTTGTGATGTTGGAATGGATTTTAAAAGTCCTTTTGTATACTCATGTTTTGGATTGTAAAAAATATCATCTGATGTACCTCTTTCAGATATCTCTCCGGCATACATAACGATTATTTCATCGCACATTTCTGCAACAACACCCAAATCATGAGTTATAAGAATTATAGCCATCCCTAATTGTTTCTGTAAATCCTTCATTAAGTCAAGAATTTGTGCTTGTATAGTAACGTCCAAAGCAGTCGTAGGCTCATCGGCTATCAAAATATCCGGCTCACAAGCAAGTGCCATGGCAATCATAACCCTTTGTCTCATACCTCCTGAAAATTCATGAGGATATTGATTTATTCTTCTTTCCGGTTCATTTACACCAACTAATTTGAGCATTTCAATTGCTCTTTCTTTAGCTTGTTCCCTGTTTCTTTTCGTATGCAATAAAATTGCTTCCATCAACTGATTTCCTATAGTGAAAACCGGGTTCAAACTTGTCATTGGGTCCTGGAAAATTATACTTATTTGATTTCCCCTGATTTTTTGCATCTCTTCCTTACTGCAACCAACCAATTCTTTACCTTTTAATTTTATACTTCCGCTTACTATTTTTCCGGGATTTGTAAGAATTTGTAAAATGGAATATGCGGTAACACTTTTTCCTGAGCCTGATTCGCCAACAATTCCCAAAACCTTACCTTCTTCTAAGTCAAAGGAAACACCATTAACAGCCTTTACCTCACCGGAAGATGTAAAAAATGAAGTATGCAAATCTTTTACTGATAATAAACTCATTTTATTCCTCCTACTTCTTTAATTTCGGGTCAAATGCATCTCTTAATCCGTCGCCTAACAGATTAAAGGATAAAACAATCAACCAAATAAAAACTGCCGGTATTATGAGTCTGTAGGAATAAGTATATATTCCTGATAATGCATCCGATGCTAAAGATCCCAAACTTGGCATAGGTATTGAAACACCTAATCCAAGGAAGCTTAAAAAGCTTTCCGTAAATATGGCCGATGGAATTTGTAATGCTGTAGATATTATTATAACACTCATACTGTTAGGAAGCAAATGTTTCTTAATAATCCTCCAAGGACTTGAGCCTATGGATTTAGCAGCCAATACATATTCATTTTGTTTTATCGATAATATTTGTCCCCTTACAAGTCTTGCCATGCTCACCCAGTATAATAATGCAAAAACAGAAAATATACTGAACATATCTGTTCCTATTTTAGCTAAAGTTGTACCTTCGATTTTCGGCGTCAGTACTATTTTTAACACAACCGAAAGTAAAATAATCAAAAGCATATCCGGCAAGGAGTATATTATATCTACAAGCCTCATCATTATAAGGTCTGTTTTGCCCCCAAAATAGCCTGCTATGGAGCCATAAATTATACCGATTATCAAAACGATTATTGCTGCAAAAAATCCTACAATCAATGAAATTCTTGCCCCATATATAACCCTTATTGCATAATCCCTGCCCGATGCATCAGTGCCGAATATATGAGGAAATACTTTCTCGCCGTTTTCCATACGTTTTAATTCTGTTTCTCCATATTGAAACGGTTTTAAATTATTAAAAGTTTTATCTGTTCTTTTCCCTTGGGCTACTCCTAATTGCTGCTCATAAGTATATGGATAAACCATGGGAACAATTGTCACAATAATAGAAATTACAACAATAACCCACAAACAAGTCATTGCAATTCTATTCTTTTTTAATCGTCTTATACCATCTTTGAAGAATGTGACACTTTCACTCATTCTCACTTGCTGAGACTTTTCTTCATCTGTTGCCTTTTCAAAATCCTTTAAATTAAGCTGAAAGCTAAGAGGATTCTTTTTAGGTAAATCATTTATATTATTCATCTTTATCTCGCTTTCTATCCTAATTGTATTCTTGGGTCAAATACTTTATACATAATGTCTGTAACAAGCATCATAACAATAATAAGTGCCCCTAAGAATATTGTTGTTCCCATAATCATCGTATAATCTCGGTTAATAATGCTTGAAACAAATTCTTTTCCGAGTCCGGGAACTGCAAATATTTTTTCCACAACCAAACTTCCTGTAACAATATATGCAAGCATAGGTCCTGCATATGTTATAACAGGTGTAACCGCATTACGAAGAGCATGTTTGAATAAAACTATTGATGGTTTAACACCTTTTGCCTTTGCGGTTCTTATATAGTCCTGACTTAATACATCAAGCATACTGGACCTTGTTAGTCTTACCGTATAAGACATCGGATATAAGCTTAATGATATAATCGGAAGTATAAGTCCTCCCGGCTGATTTCCGTTGGCAGGAAACATCCCAAGCCAAACACAAAATATGAGTAACAATAGTGTGGCAATAATAAACGAAGGCATCGCAACCATTGCTGTAGATAAAACCATAATTATTTTATCAAATGTCTTATTATGAAATACAGCTGCTATGGAACCAAATATCATTCCCATTGTAAGTGCAATCAAAGCAGCAGTTCCTCCTAATTTTGCACTTACCTTAAATCCAGTCTTTATAACTGTACTTACTTCTCTTCCCCTTTGCTTAAGGGAAGGACCAAAATCAAATTTTAGAACACCTTTTAAATAAGTTGCATATTGCTCTGATAAAGGTTTGTCCAATCCGTATTTTGCTTCTAATGCTTTCGTAACTGCAGGGGTTGATGCCTTTTCACTTAAAAACGGCCCACCCGGTATGTTGTGCATTGCAAAGAAAGTTATGGTTATAACTAAAAATATAGTAACAACTGCTAAAACCATTCTCTTAACAATGTATACTGCTAATTTAGAATCCATTATTTAATCCCTCCAAAATTTCAAATAAATTCAACTAAAGAATGTGATAAGAATGTATTTTATCCCTAAAACAATTTTAATTTCAGCAAAACATAGACTATTATAACACAGCTTTTTTATTATTTCAATATCTTATTTTTATACCAATATTGTTTATTTATGTAAGGAAAACGATATAACGATAGCGTAAACTCATTCAAATAGCTGTATTGCTAATAAAAATACATTAATAAAATGAAAATATTCGTATACATATGCTTTTTTTCGATAAAAAAAAGCTTATATTTTACATCCATTTATCTAAATGTGTTATCGATGTAAAAACATCTTTTAAATATTAAAAAATGAATTACATCGATAATGTTTATTACCTTATTATATTATTTTATTTTTTTTAATATTTCACATAGCAAGTTATAGACATTTTCAACGGATTTTATATTTACATGTTCATTAGGAGAATGTGCATCATATGCATCAGGCCCCATGGATATTGCATCAAGTCCCGGAATTTTCCCCATTAAAAGTCCGCATTCAAGTCCTGCATGTATAGCTCCGACAATTGGCTCGTTTTTAAACATATTTTTGTAGACATCAATACAAATATCTCTTATTTTGGATTCTTTAGCATATTCCCACCCAGGATAATAGCTTCCTATTTCATATTCTACACCCACTAAGTCGGCTAATAGCTTCATTGAAGGTATAAATCCTTCCGTAAGCAATGTTTCAACACTGCTTCTTGGGTGGTTAAACAATGTGATATAATTTTCATCAGTAGTAATAACCCCTAAGTTATTGGAGCTTATAACTAAATCAATAGCAGTGCTTCGTGATAATACGCCTACAGGAGTTAAATTTATTAGAGCAACAGCTTTTTCAAATATTTGTTTTTCCAAAGGAAATGTTTCTTGGTTAAGATTATTGAGCTCCACTGTTATTGATGAGTCGGTAAATGCTAATTCATTTTTAAGAATTTCATTCCACTTAATAATTTTCCCAGTTACACTATCGATACTGTTAATTGTGATAACAGCATTTGCTTCTCTTGGTATTGCATTTGTTTTTGAACCACCGTCAATGCTTACCAAGTTAACATCTTCCATTAAATCCGATAAAATTCTTCCAAGTATTTTATTTGCATTTCCTTTTTCTTTGTGAATGTCTACGCCTGAGTGACCGCCGCTTAGTCCCTTTACACTTAATTTAAAAGATTTTTCTTTTGAATTTTGATATTTTAACGGTATTTTAAAATTTATTTCGCTTCCGCCGGCACACCCAGATGTAAATACTCCTTCTTCTTCGCTGTCTAAGTTTAATAGATATTTACTTTTAAATATACTTCCGTCTACGTTTTCTGCCCCTGTCATTCCTTTTTCTTCATCGGTGGTTATTAAAACTTCAAGAGCAGGGTGGTCCAAATCAGAATCCAAAACAGATAAACAATATGCAACCGCAATTCCATTATCAGCCCCAAGAGTTGTATCCGTACCGTAAATATGTCCGTCAATAATTCTAAGCTTTATGGGGTCTTTTTCGAAATCATGCAGAACTCCTTCATTTTTTTCACAAACCATATCCATGTGCCCTTGCAGCATTACAACAGGTGCATTTTCATAACCCTTCGATGCAGGCTTTTTTATGATTATGTTCAAATGTTCATCTTGAATTACTTCCCAGCCTTTAGATTTTGCTAAATTAAGCAAATAATCTGATATTTGCTTTTCATTGCCGGAACCTCTCGGTATTTGTGATATTTCTTCAAAATAATAAAATACTTTGTCCGGCTTTAAACCCTCTAAAACTCTCATCTATACCTCCAAGTAAATTTAGTAACCATATTATTTTACACTTCCTATTCTGTTTAAAGGAAAAAATCTGAATTCAACTTTCCCTATAACTTTATCCTTACTTATAAAAGGCTCATTCCAGTACCTTGCATCATAAGATATTGGTCTGTTATCCCCTAAGAAAAAGTATGAGTTATAAGGTATGATAAATATTCTATCTTCTCCATGAGCTTCAACTGCATATGGCTCGTTAAGCTTTTCTTTATTTATATAAATACTGCCATCACTTTTTATTTCAACTGTTTCTCCAGGCAATCCAATAAGCCTCTTCACAAGCCTTTTGTCTTCTAATTCAACTGATTTAAATACTAATATGTCTCCTCTGTTTGCATTATCCACGTCAAATAATTCATTTACAAACAATCTATCACCCGGAATAATGGTTTCTTCCATTGAGCCTGTTGGCACAGTAACTAAAATGAATACAAATTTATTGAGAAACAAAACTATGATTAAAGCAATTACAACAGGTACAATCCATTCCTTAAAAAAATACCTGATTTTTTGTAAACCATCTGAATTAGTTAAATCTGTAAATGGTTTGACTAATCCATTAAAAAGATTTTTCATTTTATACTTCCTGTCTATCCTAAAATATCATTAAAAATTCTAAAGAAGTTACCACCAATTATTAGTTTGCAATCCTCTTGTGAAATTCCCCTCCTTAAAAGCTCTTCCGTAAGAAGAACAGCTTCTGCGTGAGAGCTTAAACTATCGCTGTTATGGGGTTCATATTTATATTTCAATTCACTTTCATAAAAACCGTTGCAAAGGTCAAAACCATAACCAACATGCTTTGCACCCACTAAATTAACCATATATTCTATATGATCTGCCAATCTGCTTATAGGATTTTCACCTTCTCTTACTCCTGCGATATTTCTATATGCATTTATTCCTATAACGCCATTTCTTTCTGCTATAGCCTTAATCTGGTCATCATTAAGATTTCTCATTCTTCCGTGAAGTGTCCTACTATTTGAGTGAGATGCAATAAATGGCTTATTTGTGAATTTAACCACATCCCAGAAGCCCTCATCATTTAAATGACTTACATCAATGAGCATATTCATTTCTTCCATTCTTTTTACTACCTGAACCCCAAATTTTGTAAGTCCGCCTCTTTGACCTTCCTCAACAGGGTTAAAGCTACAGCCATCAGCTACATAATTTCTTCTGCTCCAAACAAGACCTGCTGCTCTTACACCCAACTCATAGAATATTCTTAATAGTCCAATATCGTTGCTGATAGGCTCTAAACCCTCAAAAGAAATAATTATTCCGATTTTATTTTCATTTATTGCTTTGTTTAAATCTGCCTTTGTTTTAACTAATATTACTTCTCCGTCACAATCTTCAATATCCTCTATTAAAGCTCTAATTTGTCCTAAAGCTACTCTTAAGGCCATTTCAGGCAAAAATATATCATCCATAAACAAAGATGATATAATTATATTAAATCCGCCTTTTTTAAAGTTTTCAAGGTAATATCTTTTTATAATTTCCCTTTCGCCGGCATTGTATCTGTTATAAATTTCTCCGGCAAGGTCTAAATGGGTATCCACAACAACATTATTTTTATGTAATTCTAAAGCACATTCTCTGAAATCCATCTGTGTCTCCTTTTATTTAGATATAACATTATTATAATTAGTTTATAATTATTTTACAAGGTATATTTGTGGGACATTCGTCGATGCCACCCTAAGTGTGGGGACATTTTGTGTCGCCCTTCAAGTACGGGGACATTCCTTCATGGCTTGACTCCAGCGGCTTACCCACCATGAAGGTGTGTCGCCCTTC
>CAZCTI010000042.1:0-14415 GCA_964501385.1 uncultured Clostridia bacterium | reverse complement strand
CTTTCGTGGCCTAAAATTTCCTGCAGAGCCCTTATATCTACATGACCATATTGATACATCAATGTTGCTGCTGTGTGACGCAGCTTGTGAGGGGAGTAGCCTTTGCCTGATAAACCAGATTCAGTCAAATATTTGTCCAACATATGCTGAATTCCTTTTTGAGAAAAACGTGTTTTTCGGTTACTTATAAAAAGAGCTTTTTCATGTCCTGGCTTTGGATCTTGTCTTACTTCTAAGTAATCTTCAATAGCTTTTACACAAACATCATTTAAGTAAATTGTTCTTTCTTTGTTACCTTTTCCAATTACAGTCAATGTGTCTCCTTTAATTTTGTCTATATCAATACTAATTAGTTCCGATAAACGCAGGCCACAATTTAAGAATAACATAATTATGGCATAATCGCGTTTTTCATTAGAGCCGGATATGGAAGAAAGTAAATTCTTTGATTCATCCAATGTTAAGGCTACCGGAAGACGGCTGCTGTTTTTAGGTGTTTCTAAGTCTAATGCCGGATTTTCGGGAATAAGTTTTACTATGGAATTTAAATATTTAAAATAAGACCTTATGGCAGCCATTTTTCTTGCTTTAGTTCTGTTTGTATTTTTTCTTTGCCTGTCTGTATAAGCAATAAAAGAATGAAGGTCCATTATTTTTACTTTTTTTATAACATCCAATGTAACGGGGGAGATATCAATTTCTTCAAAATTATCAACATCGGAACTTAATTTAAATCTTATTACAAGAAACCTGTAAAATGTTCTAAGGTCAAGAAAATATTCACTTACTGTTTTATCGGCTCTTCCTTTAATGGCAATTGAGTATTCCAAAAAATCACTTAGCGGGGAAGGGCATAGGTCGTTGTAATTTATGTACATAGTTTCTCCTTTCCAAAAATGTCGCAAAATTATTATAATTTAATTATATAGAAGTAATTGTAAAAAAACAAGCTGTTTATAATTTAGAAGCATTAAATATTAAACACACCACGATAAAACGGATACGTTATGCTTTGTCATCCGGCCGTAAACGAAGGATCCAATCTTTTATGAGATTCTTCACCTGCATTCAGAATGACACGCTGCTTCGCAGCTTATTTATAGCAATGACACTGACTTGATGGTTATTCATAAAAATGACAAGGGCTTCGTCCTCGAATTTTCTATCAAAATCGATTATTTATTGAATTAATCAAAATAATAAATATCTAATATGCATAAATGGTCAAGGAAGAAAATATCTTTCGTTAAAACGCAATTTAAAGCCTCATCTTAAGATGGTTTTTTAGAATTATAGCCTGTTACTTGTGTTTGGGGGTTTTTAACATTTATACATGTTAACACTCAAAAGTAAACGAATATTTTCCGCTTTGTCATCCTGAGCGAAAGCGAAGGATCTCATATCATAATGATGAGATTCTTCAATGCGTTCAGAATGACGCAGAAGTGATAGTTATTCATAGCAATAACACTTAAGTTTAAAAAATTATATAAACAAAAAATATTTATGATGACTGAAATTGTTAAATAAATTGTTACATGAAAATTAAATTTGTTAAATGAAATTAGCAAAGATTGTTTTTAAATCTATGCGAAATTCCGAGAGGATGTTGAAATTCCAAATAGGAGGGGTCCCTCGAAAACGTGCTTATTTTAGAGATAATATGTCGCAAAATTATCATTTTGCGACATATGATAAAAATAGTAATATTCAAATAATTTAATATTTTGTAATTATTTACTGCCCTTCCCCCTTTAGAAAAATATTTTTTTTCTAAACATGTGTCTTAAGTAATAATTTTTAGAATTAATTTTTGAGTAGTATTATTAAAGTTTTTCTTCCATATAATCTGCTGCATTCTTTTAGTCGATAATGATATTATATCAGCACTTATATAATTTAATTATCATATCTGTTTGTATTGTATTCTTTTTGGGTATATTATTTATAAATTAAATATAATCAATTGGAGGTTTATATGAAAAAAATATTAGTACCTATAGATGGCTCCCCTGCTTCCGAAAATGCAGCAGAAAAAGCAATTGATTTGGCAAAAAAGTATAATAGTGAAGTTATATTTATATCCGTTGTAGATTCTCGTTTTACATATACGTATGAAGTAGGCGGAATTATTAGTATTCCAATGAATAAACCAAATTTTACTGAAGAACTTATGAACCTTCAGTCAAAAATATTGGATTTTTATTTTACAAAATTTGAATCTTCAAAAATTGCTATAAAAAAAGTAGTAGTACCCGGTGAACCTCATGAAGAAATAATAAAGTATGCAGAAAAAGAAAATTGCGATCTTATTGTTATGGGACGAAGAGGTTTCTCAAAAGTTAAAAGGTTTTTTATTGGCTCCATAACACAAAGAGTTATTGCAGATTCCCCCTGCCCTGTCTTGGTTGTTGGTGAAAAATAAAAGAAAATATACCTTAATATCCTTATTTTAATAATTTCTGACACAATATCGTGTCATATTGATTTGAAAAGACAAATGAAACGTCTCCATGACTGCTCATGACTGCTTGTTCTCACTGTCCATTTTATATCTAAATTAAAAAGAAGTAAACAATTTGTGTTTACTTCCATATTTTCCAATATTATTACTTTGCGTACTCTGTAGCTCTTGTTTCTCTTATTACGTTTACTTTTATCTGTCCGGGATATTCCATTTCTTCTTCGATTTTTTTAACTATATCTCTTGCTATTAAAATTATGCTTGAATCACTGGTAACTTCCGGTTTAACCATTATTCTTACTTCTCTTCCCGCTTGTATTGCAAAAGACTTTTCTACCCCTTCAAATGAATTCGATATTTCTTCTAATTTTTCAAGTCTCTTAATATATGTTTCAAGAGTTTCTCTTCTTGCTCCCGGTCTTGCAGCTGATATGGCATCTGCAGCCTGAACTAAAACAGCTTCTACGGTTTGTGGTTCCACATCTCCGTGATGAGCTGCTATACCATGTATTACAGCCTTGTTTTCCTTGTATTTTTTAGCTAAATCTTCTCCTATTGCAACATGTGGACCTTCGACCTCATGATCCACCGCTTTTCCTATATCGTGCAACAATCCTGCACGTTTTGCAATTTTAACGTCAGCACCTAATTCAGCAGCCATAATTCCTGCTAAATATGATACTTCAATAGAGTGTTTTAATACATTTTGACCGTAGCTTGTTCTGAACTTCAGTCTACCCAATAATTTTATCAATTCCGGGTGAAGTCCGTGGATTCCGGTATCAAGGGTTGCTTGTTCACCTTCATCTTTTATAATTTGTTCCACTTCTTTCTTTGCCTTTTCAACCATCTCTTCAATTCTTGCAGGATGTATCCTTCCATCTGCAATTAATTTTTCAAGGGCTAATCTTGCTACTTCTCTTCTAATAGGGTCAAATCCGGAGATAACTACTGCTTCCGGTGTATCATCTATTATAATATCTATACCTGTAAGTTGTTCAAGGGCTCTTATGTTTCTTCCTTCCCTACCGATTATCCTACCCTTCATTTCATCGTTAGGTAGGTCAACTACAGATACAGTTGTTTCTGCAACATGGTCTGCAGAGCATTTTTGAATTGCATATGTAATAATTTCACGTGCTTTTCTTTCTGCAGTTTCTTTTGATTCCCTCTCAATTTCTTTTACAGCAATTGCTGCTTCCTGTTCGGCTTCCTTCTTGATGTTTTCAATTAATATATTTTTTGCATCTTCTGTTGAAAGCCCTGAAATTCTTTCGAGTTCCTCAACTTGTTTTTGATGAATTGCTTCTAATTTGTTTTCTTTTGTTTCTAATTCTTTTAACTTCTTTTGAAGCATTTCTTCTTTTTTCTCGACTACTAAGCTTTTAGAGTCAAGCATTTCTTCTTTTTTAATCAATCTTTTTTCAGATCTTTGAATTTCATTTCTACGTTCTTTGTTTTCTCTTTCATATTCATTTCGTAATTTGTGAGCTTCGTCTTTTGCTTCAACAAGTATTTCTTTTTTTCTTGTTTCAGCCATTTTTGTCGATTCTTCAATTATCCTTTTAGCTTCTATTTCAGCACTACCTATTTTGCTTTCAGATATACTTTTGCGAATGAAAAATCCTATTATTATACCTATTATTGCGCAGATAATACCTACTATTGCTTCGATCAATTCAGCACCTCCCATATTAAATTTTCAAGCTACGAAATATAAACATTTTTCCTTTATTCACAAAAAAATGCGTATCTTCTAATAAAACATATTTATATTTAATTGTATATAATAAGTTTTCAATAAAACTTGAATATACTATATTTTATAATTATTTATAACTAATGTCAAGATATAATGTTTAAAATTGCATATTTCACATAATGTAAAAAATATAGAAAATATTTGGTTTACAGAAATTATATTATGTAAACCAAATCTTATAAATTTTATATGCTTATTTTTCGTTCTAATTTGAGCATTAATAATAATTTTACAAATGTTTAGTTTACAGAAATTAAATTATGTAAACCATTTTGAAAATAATGTAGCTAATCATATGAGAATACAAAAGGCACCTTAAGGTGCCTTTTGTAAAAATTTATTCATCTGCTACATCTTTGTCATTTGATGCTAATTTAAAATCTCCTATTTCAAATTTCTCTAATACTTTTTTTTCTATTTCTGTCATAAGTTCTGGATTAGAGAAAAGATATTCTTTTGAATTTTCTCTGCCTTGTCCTATTCTGGTGCTTTCGTAAGAATACCATGCACCGGCTTTATTTACCACTCCTGCCTCAACCGCCATATCAAGTATACAGCCTTCCTTCGATATACCTTTACCGTATATAATATCAAATTCAGCTTGTTTAAAAGGAGGTGCAACTTTGTTTTTAACAATTTTAACTCTTGTTCTGTTTCCGTAAACATCGTCGCCTTTCTTCAATGTTTCTGTTCTTCTTACATCCATTCTCATAGAAGCATAAAACTTAAGAGCTCGTCCGCCGGTTGTGGTTTCGGGATTGCCAAACATTACTCCTATTTTTTCACGCAATTGATTTATAAATATAGCTACTGTGTTTGATTTGCTGATGGCACCGGCGAGTTTTCTCAAAGCTTGAGACATTAATCTTGCCTGAAGTCCCATGTGCGAGTCTCCCATTTCTCCGTCTATTTCTGCTTTTGGAACCAATGCTGCTACTGAGTCTACAACAATTATATCTATAGCACCGCTTCTTACTAAAGCTTCCGCTATTTCAAGAGCTTGTTCTCCTGTATCCGGTTGTGAAATAATTAAGTCCTCTACCTTTACACCAAGGTTCCTGGCATAACCAGGGTCCAAAGCATGCTCTGCGTCAATAAAGGCAGCAATGCCTCCCTTTCTCTGGGCTTCTGCTACTATATGTAATGCAACGGTTGTTTTACCCGAAGATTCAGGTCCAAATATTTCAATGATTCTTCCTTTAGGTACTCCGCCTATTCCTGTTGCAATATCTAGAGGCAATGCACCGGTTGGTATTGCTTCTATATTTAATTTTGCATTTTCTCCAAGCTTCATTATAGAACCTTTACCGAATTGTTTCTCAATTTGAGCAATGGCCAGCTCAAGTGCCTTATCTTTTTCCATATACGACTCCTTCTTAGAACATTTGTTCACCTTTGATTATACATAAAATAATACACACTGTCAACAATTTAATTTTTTTAAGCATTTAGGAAACTGCTTGCAGTTTCTAAACGCCGCTTCAACGATGTGGATGATTATGTGAATAAAATCGTTCACCTCGTTATAACACCTATATTTTCATAAATATAAGTGGCTCCGGAAGTTACTGTAAGTAATACCGTAATTGCAATTAAAGGATTTATTAAAGGATCGGTAAATCCAAAATAGCCGGTATAGTTCAATAAAATTACAATAATTAATATCATCTGGAAAACTGTTTTTATTTTACCCCAAGCATTAGCAGCAATATTAACACCTTTTGAAGCAGCCAATGTTCTAAATCCCGAAACTAAAAATTCCCTTGATATAATCAATACAACAACCCATGAACTTAAATATTCGATTTCCACAAAAGCTATAAAAGCTGCAGCTGTCAATAGCTTATCCGCAAGAGGATCCATGAATTTACCAAAAGTAGTTATTAAGTTGTCTCTTCTTGCAATATGTCCATCAATAGCATCAGTTATTGCAGCACCTGCAAATATTAGCAGCGGCAAAAATCTGAAAATTCCCTTGCTTACGTATAAGAATATTAGAAAGAAAGGTATTGCCAATACTCTTATGACAGTAAGTTTGTTTGGTAAATTTAAATTTTTAAACCAATTCATCAACCACATCTCCCATCAAATCATATTCTAATGCATCGTTAATTTTAACTTTATATATATTGCCTAATGTTAATTCCTCATCAGATGTAACATAAACACAGCCGTCAATTTCAATCGAATCCATGTAAGTTCTTCCTACATAAATATTTTCAACATCCTTCTCCTCAATCAAAACATCATAGGTCTTTCCGATTTTGGATAAATTGTTCTCATATGATATTCCCTGCTGTATTTCCATCAATTCATTTTGCCTTTGTTCCTTAGTTTCTTCGTCTATTTGCTCCGGCAATTTATATGCCGGCGTATGTTCTTCCCTTGAATATTTGAATATGCCTACTCTATCAAGTTTATATTCATTCAAAAAATTCTTTAATTCTTCATGTTCTTCTTCTGTTTCGCCGGGAAATCCTGTTATTAAAGATGTACGAATTACCGCTTTATCAACTTCACTTCTTATTTTATTTATCAAATCAATAATTTGTTGTCTGTTGGTGTTTCTGTTCATTCTTTTTAAAATTCTGTCATTGATATGCTGCAATGGAATATCAAAATATTTTGTAAGTTTTTCGTTGTTCTTAAATTCATTTATTAATTCCTCATAAATATCTTCCGGATATAAATAATGAATTCTTATCCACTGAACACTTTCTATTTCAGAAACTTTTTTTATAACCTCATGAAGCTTTTTTTCACCGTAAATATCAAGCCCGTACTTGCTGGTATCCTGTGCAATAATAATTATTTCCTTTGCACCATTTTTAGCAAGAGTCTTAGCTTCTTCTACTATACTTTCTATTTTTCGGCTTTTGTAAGGTCCTCTAAGATTTGGTATTACGCAGTAAGTGCAGTGATTGCTGCATCCTTCAGCTATTTTTAAATATGAATACCAATTTTCAGTTAATGTATTTCTTGGAATATCCTTGTCAATATCAAGCTCTAAAGTAGTATTTACCAATAATATTTTATTTTTTTCATATTCATCAATAAATTCATTGATTTTTTCAAAACCACCGGTTCCTACAATAATATCTACTTCCGGTATTTCTTTTCCTAACTCTTCTCCAAACCTTTGGGATAAGCAGCCTGTAACTATTATTTTTGCTTTTTTATTTATGTTGTTTTTTATATCTGCTGCAGAAAGTATTGCATTTACTGATTCCTGCTGTGCATCATTTATGAATGAGCAGGTGTTTATTATGATGTAATCTGCTTTATCTGCATAATCTGTTACTTTAAATCCTTTTTTTGTAAGTATGCCCAGCATGTTTTCAGAATCAACTAAATTCTTTGAACATCCCAATGAATGCATGTAAACTTTTTTCATTAATTTTCTAATTTCCTCTCATTTGGTCTAATTCTTCCAATGTAATAAGAACTTTCCTGGGTTTGCTTCCTTCGTGTCCTCCTACAATACCTCTTTCCTCAAGCTGATCGATAATTCGAGCGGCCCTTGAATATCCTACCTTAAATTTTCTTTGAATGTAGGATACAGATGCTTGACCGTCATTTACAACCATATCTATTGCTTGCTCTAAATATTCATCAACTTCTTCATTGCTTGTTTGGTTTTCAATTTCTTTTATTATTTCATTTTGTTTACCTGTTTTTATTTCGATTTGTTGCTCTTTAATTGAGTCTACAACCCTTTTTATTTCGTCGTCGGATATAAATGTACCTTGAATTCTCACAGGCTTTGGAAGACCGATTGGGTGATATAACATATCTCCCTTACCAAGGAGTTTTTCTGCTCCTCCGGTGTCTAAAATGGTTCTTGAATCAATATGTGATGAAACTGCAAATGCAATACGTGAAGGTATATTTGCTTTAATAACGCCCGTTATAACGTCTACAGAAGGTCTTTGAGTAGCTATGACAAGGTGCATGCCACAAGCTCTTGCAAGCTGAGCAATACGTGTAATATATTCTTCAACCTCAGAAGAAGCAACAGTCATCAAATCTGCCAATTCATCAATAATTATAACTATTTGAGGCATATTTTCCTTGTTTTCTCTCACCATTCTTTCATTGTAGGAGCTTATATCCCTTACGCTGTTTTGTGCGAAAACCTTGTAACGGTTTGTCATTTCAGAAACAGCCCAGTTAAGAGCATTTGCAGCCTTCCTGGGGTCTGTCACTACAGGTATCAACAGGTGCGGAATTCCATTGTAAATGCTAAGCTCTACAACTTTTGGGTCTATAAGTATAAGTTTAACTTCATCAGGCTTTGCTTTAAACAAAATACTCATTATAAGCGAATTAATGCACACACTTTTACCGGAGCCTGTAGCTCCTGCTATTAATAAGTGAGGCATTTTATCAATTGCTGCAATAATATTTTTGCCTGCTATATCTTTGCCTAAAGCAAACGGAAGATTTGTTGAAACAGCTTTAAATTCTTTTGATTCAATTAAACTTCTTAAGTATACACTTGTTTTTGCCCTGTTAGGAACCTCTATGCCTATGGCAGCTTTGCCTGGTATAGGTGCTTCCATACGTATATCACTTGTTGCAAGAGCTAATGCTATATCATTTGAAAGAGCTGTTATACGGCTTACCTTAATTCCGGGAGCAGGCTGAATTTCATAACGAGTAATTGTAGGTCCCTTATTTATCTGAAGTATATTGCAAGGTATATTAAAACTGTTTAATGTTTCAATCAGTTTTTCTCCGTCCTTTTTTAAATCTTCTTTATCACCTCTTGAATGAAGGGGCAAGGGGTCTAACAATTTAATAGATGGTAACTTGTAGTTGTCGGCTTTTACTCCTGCTATAGTAATTATGTCATCGGTGATTTCTTTTTGTTCGAATTTTTCTTTATCTCTATCATTATCTTTATCTCTATCTGGTTTTATAGGTTCTATTTTCGCTTCTGTTTTGTTATCCGGTTTTTGTATATCTTCTATTTTAAGCTGAGTAATTTCTGCTTTTTTACTTTCTGTGTTAGTGCTCATATAATCATAAATTTTAATATTTTCCTCGGACTTCTTTGTAGATTTGTCTTTTTTTGTTTCTTCAGCTTCGGTAAATATAAATTTATATATAGCATTAATGAATTTTTTTATGTAATTGGTTATTAATTTAAATATACCGATTATACTTTGGTTTGTAAGAAGAACAATCAGCGAAAATGTAATAGCTCCTAAAGCTACATAAGTTCCGGTTTTACCTAAAAGTTTATCAAATAAAAATGAAATTGTATTTCCTAATATACCTCCGCCTTTATTTAGCATTCCAAGGTCAAACGATGAACTTGCCAATTCTTTAAACGTCTTAACGTTTGTAATTTGAGTGTATACTTCCATGTCAGATACTGCTTTAAATATGATGAAGCATAGAAAAAAACCTATAATTGCAGCTATTTGATTGTTATCATTAAGTATTATTATATTTAAAAGTCTCATAATGCCGATAGCTAATATAAAATATGGCAATACTTCTGAGCCTGCACCAAATGCAGAATGAGTAAATAAATTTATACTCTTTCCGATTATTCCGGTTTGAGCTTTTTTTGTTGTTACAATAATCATAAATACTGCAAAGGAAACAATAAAAATACCAATTATTTCTTTATGTAAAATGTTATTTTGGGATTGCTTTGTGCTTGTACTTTTTTTATTTGAACTTACTTTAACTTTATTTGTTTTGTTTGCTTCTTTTGTTTTACCCATTTAAAACAATGTCCCCCTGTTTTCTTGTAACTTTAATTATATCATATGTTATCAGAATTCTGCAATGATAATTTGTCGATAAGCTCTCTTAGCTTATCCATTGCTGAGCTAAATCCGCCTATTTCATTTATTAATCCTATTTCAACAACTTCTTCCGCATTCAATACTGTTCCTACATCATTAGCTATTTCATCTGTATCATACATATATTGCAAAAATGCTTCCCTGTCTACATTCGAATTAGATACTATAAAGTTAGTAATCCTTTCCTGCATCTTTTGAAAATATCTGAACGTCTGAGGAACACCTATTACAAATCCATTTGTTCTAATTGGATGAATTGTCATTGTTCCTGTTGGGGCTATAAAAGAATACTGAGCTGATACAGCTAAAGCTGTTCCTATGCTGTGTCCTCCTCCTAATACAATGGACACTGTAGGCTTTGTTATACTGGATATCAATTCGGAAATAGCAAGCCCCGCTTCAACATCTCCGCCTACTGTGTTAATAAGCAATAACAGTCCTTTTATTTGTGGATCCATTTCAGCTCCTATAATCATGGGTATAATATGTTCATATTTTGTTGTTTTGCTTTGTGGAGGCAAGGATGTGTGACCTTCAATTTCTCCTATAATACTTATAAAGTATATATCTTTAACAGGTTCTATTTCTGTTACGCTGCCTAACTGTTTAACATTTTCCATAGGTTGGTCACTGTCTTCATTATTACTTGGTGTGCCACTGAATATAAAAGGATTCGCAGGTTCGTTTTTTGATTTATTCTGCTTGTTTTGTTGATTTTGCTGATTTTGTTGATTATCCCTTTGTCCGTCCATATTGCTAAAGGATGGTTGTTGAGATTGTTGTTGTGATTTTTGATATTGTTGTTGTGTATTTAAATTGTATTCCATATTTCCTCCATAAAAAAATAATCAGGTTATCCTGATTATTCTTTGGAGTTTTATTAAAATTATTCATTTTCAATTATTATCATGTCGCTTCCGATTTTTTTAATATTTTTCCACAATATTTCTTTTCTCTTAGGCTCCTTAAAAAATGAAAAATGTGAACTGCCGGATATAAAGCTGATTATTTCACCGGTTTTTTCATCAATTACTAAATCACAATCACCGAAAATTCCCAAATTTTCTCCGGTGTCTATATTAATAATTTCTTTGCTGTACAATTCGCTTAATTTCATATACTACCCCCCAATATATAATCTATTAAACTAATATTCAGTTATTATAACAATATGTCAATGAATTCCGGTATGTCCGAAACCTCCTTGACCCCTATCCGTTTCGTTTAAATCTTCAACCAATT
Organism: uncultured Clostridia bacterium; assembly: GCA_964501385.1. Classification (GTDB taxonomy): domain Bacteria; phylum Bacillota; class Clostridia; order Tissierellales; family Sedimentibacteraceae; genus Sedimentibacter. Next base: position 3,125 of record CAZCTI010000042.1, on the reverse strand, counting down.
CAAATTCTGCCTGCTCATGTTTGATTATTACCATTTGAGCAATTCTATCTCCACTGTTAACAGTAAAATCTTCGCTGCCTAAATTAATTAATATTACTTTAATTTCTCCTCTGTAATCAGAATCGATTGTTCCTATACCGTTTACTAAACTTATGCCGTGTTTGATTGCCAATCCGCTTCTTGCTCTTACTTGAGCTTCATAACCTTCAGGCAGTTCAATAAATAAGCCTGTTGGGACCAAAGCTCTTTCCAATGGTCTTAAAATAATGGCTGATTCTACAAACGCTTGAAGATCTACTCCTGCAGAGCCTTTTGTTTCGTATTCGGGCAATTTAAACGGATTGTTTTTTACTACTTTAATTTTCATGCTTCTCTCCTAATACTTTAATGATTTTATCTTCAATATATGGATGTTTATTAAGATTTCCCGTAAAAGTTATACTTAAATTATCAATATCAAATAAATTCTTGGCAACTTCTATAACATCTTCTATTTTTACATTGTTAATACCTTCTATTACTTCTTCAGGATAAAGTATTTCATTATACAACAGTTCTCTTCTGCCAATTGCTGACATTCTGCTTGAAGTGCTTTCAAGACTTAAAATATAGTTTCCTTTAATTTGCTGTTTTGCTCTTATAAATTCTTCTTCTGACAAATTACCGTTTTTAATACTTACCATTTCTTTTAAAATTGTTCTTAAAGCATCTTCAATCTGGTCGTAGCCCATACCTGCATAAATGCTGAAAATTCCAGTATTCTTGTAATTAGAAACAAAAGAGTATATAGAATAAACAAGGCCTTTTTTCTCTCTTACTTCCTGAAATATTCTTGAACTCATTGTTCCGCCGAACAAATTATTTAATACCAAAAGAGTATGATATTTTTCATCATGCCTTCCAAAAGTTTTATTGCCTATGCACATATGTAATTGTTCTAAGTCCTTGTTGATTCCTATAACGTTTCTTTGATAATCTGCATCTAAATGAGTATGATTTACTTCTTTGCTTTCCCAATTATTAAATTTTTCTTCTATTAAATTTATTAATTCTATTTCATCAAAACTACCGGCAATCGCAATTACAGTATTCGATGGTGAATAATTTGCTTCCATATAGCCTTTTACTTTTTCTTCATTAAAGGTTTTTAAATTGCTTTCAGTTCCAAGAATATTGTATGCCATGGGGCTGCCTTCAAAAATAACTTCCGACAATTTATCATGCACAATATCCTCTGGAGAATCTTCATACATTTTTATTTCTTCTATTACCACAGATATTTCTTTATCTATTTCTTCCTGTAAAAATAAGGAGTTAAAGAACATATCTGAAAGTATATCTATTGCTTCCTTGATATTTTCATCTAATACTTTAACATAAAAGCAAGTGCATTCCTTGCTTGTAAAAGCATTGAGCTGTCCTCCCAAATTGTCAATATCCTCTGCAATTTGATTGGCTTTTCTGTTTTTTGTTCCTTTGAAAAGCATATGCTCTATAAAATGTGACAGTCCGTTTGTTTCTTCATTTTCATTATTTGAACCTACGTTAACCCAAATTCCTATGGATGCTGATCTTACATAATCAATTTTTTCCATAACTATTCGTATGCCATTATCTAATGTGTGCTTTTTTATCATTTTTCCTCCAGTTAACCTTTACAAGCTTTAATACGGGGACATTCCTCTTTCCCCAAAGACTATCCCGAGTACGGGGACATTCCTCTTTCCCCAAAGACTATCCCCAGTACGGGAACATTCCTCTTTTCCAAGCCATCTAATTCTCATAGTTCTAAATCTACCCATTATCAACAATAATATAATAATAGTTAAAAATATTATTATCAGTAGTTTCCTTATAAATACAATATGCTCATAAAAAAATTTCATAAAAATCCCCCTTATTTATATGTATTATTCATGAGGGATATTTATGATTATACTATCAAATATTTACAATAATTACAAGTTAAAATAACAAACACATATTTCTATGATATTTGTTATCTTGGTTTTTTTATTCTTCTGTTTGCTGCATTGCTGCTTTTCTTGATAATTTGATTTTACCTTGCTGGTCGATTTCAATAACCTTTACTAACACTTCATCGCCAACATTCAAAACATCTTCAACTTTCGCAACACGCTTGTTGTCTATTTGTGAAATATGAAGTAAACCGTCTTTGTTGTCTGTTAGTTCAACGAATGCTCCAAATGTTGCAATTCTAACTACCTTTCCAAGCATAATTTCGCCCACTTCTATCTCTTTAACAATACCTTCGATTATTTTCTTAGCCTTGTATGCACTTTCAACATTTTCAGCTGCTATTAAAACAGAGCCGTCATCTTCAATATCTATTTTAACTCCTGTTTCTTCAATAATCTTATTGATTACTTTACCGCCTGCACCTATTACATCTCTTATTTTGTCAGGATTAATAGTCATTGAAATAATCTTAGGTGCGTACTTGCTTACTTCTTCTCTTGGCTTATCAATGCATGAAAGCATTTTATCCAATATGAACATTCTTCCTGTATATGCCTTTTCCAAAGCATTTGATAAAACATTTTTGTCAATTCCATGTACTTTAATATCCATTTGAATTGCTGTAATTCCGTCTTTTGTTCCCGCAACCTTAAAGTCCATGTCTCCAAGGAAATCTTCCATACCTTGTATGTCTGTAAGCACTACTACATTGTCTCCTTCTTTCATTAAACCCATTGCAACTCCTGCAACCGGTGCTTTAATGGGAACTCCTGCATCCATTAAGGATAATGTTGAGCCGCACACACTTGCTTGTGATGTGGAGCCGTTTGAGCTTAAAACTTCAGATACAAGTCTTATTGTGTAAGGAAAAGCTTCTTCGCTTGGCAATACAGGCACCAATGCTCTTTCTGCCAATGCACCGTGACCAATTTCTCTTCTGCCGGGACCTCTTGAAGGTCTTGTTTCACCTACAGAATAGGAAGGGAAATTGTAATGATGCATATAACGTTTTGAAGTTTCCTCTGAAATTCCGTCAAGTGTTTGCTCATCGCTGGAAACTCCAAGAGTTGCAACTGTTAATACCTGAGTCTGACCTCTTGTGAAAAGTCCTGAGCCGTGTGTTCTTGGGAGAATTCCTACTTCAC
>CAZCTI010000041.1:0-14490 GCA_964501385.1 uncultured Clostridia bacterium | reverse complement strand
TTCCGCCACAACCGCATTGCTTATCTATTATAATTGATTGATTAATTTTTGTAAAGTTATTTTTAAATGTTAAATGTGAAATTAAGTATGAAAAATATGGAATTATTGACAAGTACATATGCTATTTATACTTGTAATTATACCGATTTTGAATTATAATGATTGTACAATAACATGGTGAGGGATGGTATGGATATTGCAATTATAAAATCTTTTACATTTGAAAACAAAGGCGGTAACGGAGCCGGTGTAGTAGTTTTAAATGAACAAATACCGGATAGTAAAAAGTTGGACATAGCTAATAAAGTTGGACTTTCAGAGACAGCTTTTATTTTAAAGAGCGGTGAAAACGATTATGATGTTAGTTTTTTTACCCCTGTTTGTGAAGTTGAACTTTGTGGACATGCAACAATTGCCGCTTTTTATTACTTAGGTAAAATGGATAATATTAAAGGCAACAATGAAACAAAGACAGTATATCAAAATACAAAGGCAGGCAGACTTAAAATTGAAATAACATTTAAGGATAACGATGTTGATTATGTTCTTATGCAGCAAAGCGAACCCCGTATATATGATGAATTAAATCAAATAAATCAAATAGCAAATTCATTGAATATAGAAGAAAAATTTATAGGACTAAATAATTATGATATAAAACCTACAGTAGTTTCAACAGGTTTAAAGGATATAATGATACCGGTTAAATCTAGGGAGGTACTTAATAATATTAAGGCGAATTTTAAGCTTATTGAGGATATTTCCTATGAAAATGATGTAGTGGGTTATCATGTTTTTACAATTGATGAAGGAAAATTATTTGCGAGAAATTTTGCTCCAAAGGTGGGAATAAATGAGGAATGTGCAACAGGCACATCAAACGGAGCATTAGGAAGCTTACTTTATTCAAAAGGATTAATTCTAAACCAAATAGAGGTAATCCAAGGAGAATCCATGAATGAAAAAAGTCTTATTTTTGTTAAAGTAAATAAAAATGATGATGTTATGGATGTATATGTTGGCGGTAAAGCTTATATAGAAGGTGTTATAAAAGTTTAACGGGGGATTATATGAAAATTAAGGATGTAATAGATATTGTTAAAGCCGATGTACTTACAAATTGTTATGAAGAAAATATTGAGTTTAAATATGGATTTGCAAGTGATTTAATGAGTGACGTACTTGCATATGCTAAAGGGGATTCTTTGCTTATAACAGGTTTAAACAATCCACAGGTAGTTAGGACGGCAGAAATGCTTGATATTAATTGTGTATTGTTTGTGAGGGGTAAAAGACCGGGTAAAGAAGTAATAGAATTAGCAAAAGAAAATTCTCTTACAATACTTGCAACTGATCACACTATGTTTAAAACTTGCGGATTATTGGTTATGAATGGAATGGAAGGGCTTGATTTAAATGACTGACAAAATTTTAAAAAGATACACTTACAATGTAAATGCTAATGATTTTACGGCTGCCGGAAAAGGTTCCAGTGCTATAAAAAGCAATTTAAAATCATTAGGCATTGATGCTAACATCATAAGAAGAATTGCAATAATATCATATGAATCTGAAATAAATATTGTAATACATTCTTATGGAGGCAAAATTCACTGTGATATATATGAAGATAAAATAGTAATAATTTCCGAAGACACAGGACCGGGAATAAAGGATATAGATATGGCAATGACAGAGGGGTTTTCTACTGCAACAGACAATATTAGAGAACTTGGTTTTGGTGCAGGCATGGGACTTCCCAACATAAAAAAATATTCTGATCGATTAGAAATTAAAACAGGTAAAAAAGAATATAACCAAGGGACAACAATAATTGTTACTGTCTATTTGTAGGAGGAAAAAATGAATTTTTCAATTATGTTAGATAAAGATAAATGTAGGGGATGTACAAATTGTATGAAAAGATGTCCTACAGAAGCTATAAGACTAATTGACGGCAAAGCATTTATCAATATATCAAAATGTATTCATTGCGGTGAATGTATAAAAATATGTCCTTATAACGCTTATACACCGGAATCAATAGAATGGTATGATGAAATGCATGATCCAAAATATAAATATAAAATTGCAATACCTTCTACTACATTATACGGTCAGTTTCCTAAGGGAACAGATATATGCAAGGTACAAAATTCAATTTTAAAATTAGGTTTTGATTTTGTTTATGATGCCAGCTGGGCAGCAGATTTGGTGGCAAGAGCAATAAGGTTAAAAATCGAAAGAGAAAAAACAGTGAGACCTTATATAGCTACAAATTGTCCTGCTGCAATAAGGCTTATAAAAAGCAGATATCCATCTTTAATGGATAATTTAATTTTAATAAGAGAGCCTATGGAAATAGCCGGTATGCTTGCAAGAGAAAGAGCAAGAGAAAAATACAATCTAAAAGATGAAGAAATAAGAGTATTTTATATATCACCATGCCCTGCTAAATTGCTTGCAGTAACAAATCCCATAGGAGATTACAAGCCTTCGGTGGATTGGGTAATACCTCTTAACACAATTTACGGGGAGTTATATAGAGAAGTTATAAGAGAAGACAATATGACATGCTCATACCCATCACTGTCTGGTTTGAAATGGGCAGTTGCCGGCGGGCAATCAGAAAATGCAGGGTTAAATAATTATATAGCTGTTAACGGCATGGAAAATATAATTGATATATTAGATGAAATAGAAAACGGAAAATTAAGCGATGTAGATTATGTGGAAGCTTTAGCATGCGTTAATGGTTGCGTAGGCGGCACCTTTAATGTGGCAAATCCTTTTATAGCAAGCAGCAATATTAATTTCATATCAAACAGTTTGACAGATGATGAATGCATAAATCCGGACATTCACAGATTTGAAGAAATGTATGAATCCGGTATCTTTAATTATAAATTGAAGGAAGAAGATAATCCCAGCAAGCTTAATTTAAAAGAAGCAGTTGAAAGAAATGAGAAAATAAAAGAAATTTGTGATAAACTCCCGGGATTAGACTGCGGCTCCTGCGGTGCTCCAACTTGTTTGGCTCACGCTGAGGATGTATGTGATGGAAAATCTTTATTTTATGACTGTGTTGTATTAAGAGTAAAGAATAAACAGGAGGAATAATAAATGAACTGCTATGAATTTGCAGAAAAACTTAAGCTTACACCCATGTGTGAAACGGGTGAAAACATTGAAATTGAAGGTGTGTATATTGGCGATCTGCTTAGTATTGTAATGTCAAAAGCTAAAAAAAATTATGTATGGATTACTATTCAAACCCATATTAATATTGTCGCAGTTGCTGAGCTTTTGGAACTTTCTTGTATTATTATTGTTGAAAATATGGAAATAGCAGATGAAACCTTAGTCAAAGCAAAAGAATTAAATATTCCTATTTTTAAAACATCGGAAAGTGCATACAAAGTAACCTGCAGAATGTGTAATATGGAGATAAAATGAAATTTTACTATGACTTGCATATTCATTCGGATTTGTCACCATGTGGCAGTAATGACATGACGCCCAATAATATTATAAATATGTCCTTATTAAAAGGGTTGAATATTATATCTGTTACAGATCACAATACAACATCTAATTTACCTGCAGTAATGGAGGCAAGTGAAGGGACAGGGATTGAGGTAATACCCGGAATTGAAGTAAATACAAAGGAAGAAGTTCACGTTCTATGCTATTTTAAAAATTTGGAGAATGCAATGGAATTTGGAAGTATTATTTATGATTCTATTCCTGATGTAAAGAACAATACGAATATATTTGGAGAGCAAAATATATATAATTATAAGGATGAAATAAAAGGTTCTTTGGAAAAATTATTAATTAATGCTTCTTCATATACTATTGAGGAAATTTATTCTATTGCAAAAAAATACAATGGAATTATGATTCCTGCTCATATTAACAAAATGTCAAACAGTATTTTAGGGGTATTAGGTTTTATACCATTTAATCTGAGAATAGACTTTGTTGAAGTATATTCTAAATTGCCCATAAGCAATAAAATTACTGAAAAATATAGAGTAATTTACAATTCGGATGCTCATCAGCTTATTGATATTTCTGAAGCAATCAATTATTTTGAATTAAACAATATTGATGATGTTTATAACTATTTGTCATTGCTATAAAAACACGCAAGTGTAATTCTGATGAGATACGACCTTACACTCAGGATGACATAAATGTTTATTGGAGGATTTATGAAAGAAATTTCAATGCACATACTAGATATTGCTATGAACAGCATAAAAGCTGATGCATCATTAATTGAGTTGGTTATTGAAGACAGTAAAATAAACAATTACTTGAAAATAACAATAAAAGATAATGGTAATGGTATGAGCGAAGAAATAATAAATAAAGTAACAAATCCTTTTTACACAACAAGAACTACTCGAAAAGTAGGTTTGGGTATTCCCATGCTTAAAGAATCTTGTGAAAGATGTAATGGATATTTAGAAATTAGTTCACAGCTAAGTGTTGGTACATCTATTTTTTGTTGTTTTGAAAGAGATAATATAGACAGGGCACCCCTTGGAAATATGGGAGAAACGATTATGACAATTATTAACTCCATGGATAATTGCGATTTGATTTATACACATATAACAGATGATGGTACTTTTATTTTTAATACAATAGAAACAAAAACAATGCTTGAAGGAATGGATATTAAGGATAACAGTGTTTTATTATGGATTAAGGAGTATATTAATGAAAATGTAAATTTTTTTCAAACAGGTAATTAATTGATAAATAAATCTCCTCTTGCGTAATTATATAAAAAGTGTTAAAATTTTTATAAATAATTAAAAAAGGTGTTTAAAAGTCGAAAATAATCTGTTATAATCGATATGTTTGTATTATAGCTTTTTTTATGTTTATTATTATTAATTTAATCACGAGGTGATATTATGAGCACAAAATTGTTTACATTTAAAGGTGGAGTTCATCCTCCTCACAGTAAGTCCCTTACACAGAATGTACCAATTGAAGATGCAGCGGCTCCCGATACTGTTGTAATACCATTGTCACAACATATTGGAGCTCCATGTGATCCTTTGGTAGCTGTAGGAGATACAGTAAAAGTTGGTCAAAAAATTGGCGAATCAAAAGCCTTTGTTTCAGTACCTGTTCATGCAAGTGTATCTGGGACAGTTAAAAAAATTGAACAACGACAAGTACCTGGCGGAGCTAAGGTAAATAGCATTATCATAGAATCTGACGGTAAATTTGAAGTACATGAATCAGTTCAGCCAAAAGGTAATTTGGAAGATCTTTCAAAAGAAGATATTCTTTCAATAATCAAAGAGGCAGGAATGGCAGGAATGGGGGGAGCTACATTCCCAACCCATGTTAAATTAAGTCCTCCAAAAGACAAACCAATCGATACATTGCTTGTAAATGGAGCAGAATGCGAGCCATATTTAACAGCTGACCACAGAATTATGTTGGAGAAGCCTGACCTTGTATTGCTTGGAACAAAGACTATTATGAAAGCATTGGGAGTTGAAAAAGCTTACATTTGTATTGAAAACAACAAGCCTGATGCAATTGAAATAATGAGAAATGTAGTTGGAAATGAAGAAGGTATTGAAGTTGTATCAATGGTAGCTAAATACCCTCAAGGTGATGAAAAAAGATTAATAAATGCAATCACCGGAAGAGTAGTTCCTTCAGGCGGACTTCCCATGGAAGTTGCATGTGTAGTTGAAAATGTTGGTACCGTTGCTACAATAGGTAATGTAATTAAGACAGGCATGCCTTGCGTTCAAAGAGTTGTAACCGTAACAGGAAGTGCTGTAACAAATCCTAAAAATTTATATGTAAGATTAGGAACTTTATTTAAAGATGTTATTGAAATATGCGGTGGTTATAAAGAAGAGCCGGGAAAAGTAATTAATGGTGGCCCAATGATGGGTATTGCACAATATACTGATGAAGTTCCTGTAATAAAAGGAACATCAGGTATATTAGTATTAAATAAAAAAGAAGCGAATATTCCGGAACATTCAAATTGTATTTTATGCGGTAAATGTGTTGATGCATGTCCTGTTAACCTAATGCCATATAAAATAGCCAGATTCTCATTACTTAAAAATTTTGATGGTGCTGACGAGTATCATGCAACTGATTGTATTGAATGTGGTGCATGTTCATATATATGTCCTGCAAAGAGACCGCTTAAAGAATCGATAAGTGTTGCAAAAAAAGAAATTTTAACAAGACGCAAAAAGGCTAAATAGGAGGAAATATTGATGGAAATTAAATTGATTGGTTCATCGTCACCTCATATTAGATCCGATGAAACAACACAAAACATAATGATTGATGTAATAATTGCATTAATGCCTGCATTGGCAGCAAGTATATATTATTTTGGAATTAAAGCAGCAATATTAGTAGTGGCAGCTGTAATATCAGCAGTTGCAACTGAATATGTATTTCAAAAATTTATGAATAGGCCTATAACTGTTACAGATTTAAGTGCAGTTGTTACAGGAATACTATTAGCATTTAATTTACCTGCAGAAGCCCCATGGTGGATTGCTGTTGCAGGTTCTGTGTTTGCAATAGGAATAGTTAAACAATTATTTGGCGGTATAGGATTTAACTTTTTAAACCCTGCATTAGCAGGTAGAGCATTTTTAATGGCATCATGGTCAAGCCATATTGCAGGTGGTTTTATAAATCCGGCAACAGATGCTATATCTTCAGCAACACCTCTTTCATTATTAAAGGGAACAGCATCAGGACAACTTCCATCAATATGGGACATGTTCATGGGAAATATCCCGGGCGTAATAGGAGAAACTTCTTCAATACTTCTTATTTTAGGTGGAATTTACTTAATATACAGAGGTACGATAAAATGGATAATCCCTGTGTTTTATATTGGAACAGTTGCTGTTATAGCTTTAATTACTGACGCAAGTACTTTACCCTATCACATATTGGGTGGAGGATTAATTTTAGGAGCATTTTTCATGGCAACTGATTATGCAACAAGCCCTGTTACTGATAAAGGTAAAGTTATTTTTGCTGTTGGAGCAGGGTTACTGACAATGTTTATAAGAAAATTGGGAGGATATCCTGAAGGTGTTTCTTATTCAATATTATTGATGAATATTTTAACACCAATGATAGATAAATATGTTAGACCTCACGTATTTGGTGTAGCAACAGGAGGTAAAAAAAATGAAAAATAAATTTATAAAGCTTGTAGGTGTTTTATTCTTAATCGGTGCCGTATCAGCAGGCGTGTTAGCATGGTTAAATGATGCAACAAAGGATTTAATAGCTCAAAATGAAGCAATGGCAAGTATGGACCCTGCCATATTGGAAGCTGTTATGCCTGGCTCTGTACTTTTTAAAGATTATGAGGATTCTGCTTTAGTTGAAACAATAATAAGTGAAAATGCAAAAGTTGTAAATATAATGACAGCAGTTGATGCTTCCGGAAATGAACTTGGCAAGGTAGTAAGAACATGGAGTACTGTTAAAGGATTTAACGGAGACATGGAATTGTATGTTGGTTTTACACCGGAGGGACAAATTTCAGGAGTTAGTGTAATTTCTCATCAAGAAACTTCAGGTTTAGGATCAAGAACTGCTGAGCCTGCTTTTACAAGTCAGTTTATATCCAAGGATGCAAGCAGTGAAATAGGAGAAAATGATTTTGATGCAATTACAGGTGCAACATACTCTTCTAAATCATTTTTAAGTGCTGTTAACAATGCCATAAAAGTTTATACGGATTATTTGAAATAGGAGGATGAAATGAACAAATTAGAAATATTTAAAAACGGTATTACTAAAGAAAATCCTATTTTAGTTCAACAGGTTGGTATGTGTGCTACCTTGGCGGTTACAACATCACTTTTAAACGGAATAGGAATGGGAATAGCTGTTATAGCAGTATTGACAGGATCAAACATAGTAATTTCTTTATTACGCAAATTTATACCTGATGAGGTTAGGATTCCTGCATTTATTATAGTTATTGCTGCATTCACAACTATAATAGACTTATTGATGCATGCATACACATTTGAATTGTATCAAGCATTAGGAGTATTTATTCCCTTAATAGTTGTAAATTGTATAATACTTGCCCGTGCTGAGGCATTCGCTTCAAAGAATAGTTTATCCGATTCAATCATAGACGGTTTGGGAATGGGTGTTGGTTACTTGGTAGCCATGATATTATTAAGCACTGTAAGAGAAATTTTAGGCAATGGTACTATCTTGGGGTTAAGAATTCTTCCTGAAGCTTACGAGCCTATGATGATGGCAATACAACCGCCGGGAGCTTTTATTCTCCTTGGATTATTGATAGCTGCCGTAAATTATCTTTCAAGAAGAAAGAAAGCTTAGGAGGTAAGAAATGGAATTAGTTAGTTTATTTATTACATCATTTATTGTTAATAATATTATATTCATGCAGTTTTTAGGAGTATGTCCTTTCCTTGGAGTATCAAAGAAAATTGATACTGCAGCAGGCATGGGTATAGCAGTTATATTTGTTATAACTTTGGCATCTGTAATAACTTATGTTATTCATCATACTATTTTGGTTAATTTAGAACTGGAGTATTTGCAGACAATAGTATTTATACTTATTATAGCTGCATTGGTACAATTTGTTGAAATGTTCCTTAAAAAATCTGCTCCGGGGTTATATCAGGCATTAGGAATTTTCTTACCTCTTATAACAACAAACTGTGCGGTTCTTGGCGTTGCTATAAATAATATTATTTATGATTATAAATTTATAGAATCATTAGTTTATTCCATAGGAATATCTGCAGGTTTCTTACTTGCGATTGTATTGTTTGCCGGTGTAAGAGATAAAGTTGATTATGCAGATTTGCCGGATTCTTTGAAAGGCTCTGCCATTTCATTGATTACAGCAGGTCTAATGTCTATTGCATTCCTTGGATTTTCAGGGCTGCAATTATAGGAGGAAGGAATTATGATTATAGTAAAAGCAGTAGCAGTAACTGGTGGATTAGGCATAGTATGCGGAGCTTTGTTGGCATTTGCAGCTAAACTGTTTCATATAGATGTTGATCAGAGAATTATCGATGTTAGAAATATTTTACCTGGTGCAAATTGCGGTGCCTGCGGATATCCCGGATGTGATGGTATGGCTTCAGCAATAGCAAGTGGTAAAGCACCGGTAAATGGATGTCCTGTAGCAAATGCTCAGGCTCATGCAAAAATAGCCGATATTATGGGTACGGAAGCTCAAGAAGGCGAAAAAAAGGTAGCTCATGTTTTGTGCCAGGGCTGTGACAGCTTGGCAACAAAGAAATATGAATATCGTGGAGTAAAAGACTGCAAAGCTGCAGCAGCTGTTCAAGGCGGAAACAAATCTTGTGATAAAGGATGTCTTGGATTTGGGAATTGTGTTGAAGTATGCGATTTTGATGCTATCGATATAGTTGATGGAATAGCAGTTATTAATAAGGAAAAATGCACATCCTGCGGCAAATGTATTGAAGAATGTCCAAAAGCTGTAATAGAATTTGTTCCTTACAAAAATAATGTTATTGTTGGATGCAATAACAGAGATTTTGGAAAAGCAGTTAAGGATGTATGCAAAATTGGTTGTATAGCATGTAAAATATGTGAAAAGAATTGTGCCTTTGATGCAATTCATGTTACAAACAATTTAGCTAAGGTTGATTATGACAAATGTACTCACTGTATGGTGTGTGTGGAGAAATGTCCTACAAAAGCAATAGAGGGAGACTTAACAATTAAGAAACAAGCTATGTAAGAAATTTTAGGGGCTGTATTGAAAAATACAGTCTTTATTTATAAGTTCGGTTATTACCGTTAATTGTATGACCTAACCCTATTGATAAAGGGAATGGTGGTACGCCTGCATTGACAAATAATATTTTTAGAACTATAATATATTAAAAATTACTTAAAATACACAAAGGAAGATATTATGGAAGCTATAAAAAAAATAGAGGAAGAATTGAAAGGCAAAATTATTGAATTGTCATCATTGGACAAGGAAAAAACTGCTTTGTTCGTGGTGGACATGGTTAACGGTTTTGTTTATTCCGGCGCATTAGCATCTTCAAGGGTTGCAGATAAAGTTCAAAATATTGTAGATTTAAACAAAAGTATGAAGGGTTACAAAAAGGTGTTTTTCTTAGATACCCATGATGAAAATTCATTAGAATTTAGAAGCTTTCCCATGCATTGCATAAAGGGTGAAAAAGAAGCAGAGTTAATACCGGAGCTTAAAACAGAAGACTCCGAAGGAGAAGAAACATTTTACATAGAAAAAAACAGCACCAACGGATTTCATGCTGAAGGTTTTAAAAATTGGTTAAAGAAATATGAAGATAAAGTTGATAACTATATTATAACAGGATGTGTAACAGATATTTGTGTTCTACAATTTTCTCTAACATTAAAATCTTATTTTAATGAGAACAATAAGGAGAAAAGAATTATAGTGCCTGCAAATGCGGTAGAAACATATTCCGGAGGAACTCATGACGGGGATGTCATTAATTTATTTTCCCTTTATAACATGCACACCAGCGGTATAGAAATAGTAGATAAAATAGGATAATAGGAGAAAGTTATGCATTATAATAATTTTGGCGAAAGAAGATTATCTATGTTGATGGATTTTTATGAATTGACAATGGCAAATGGATACTTTTCTAACGGAATGAAAGATGAAATAGTATATTTTGATTTATTTTTCAGAAAAAATCCGGATGGTGCAGGATTTTCAATAGTAGCGGGATTAGAACAGGTAATCCAGTATATAAAAGAATTAAAGTTTTGTGAAGAAGATATAGAATTTTTAAGAAGCAAAAAATTATTTAGGGAAGATTTTTTACAGTATTTAAAGCATTTTAAATTCACCGGTGACATTTATGCCATCCCTGAGGGTACTCCCGTATTCCCCAACGAACCGCTGATAACTGTAAGGGCTAAAACAATTGATGCTCAAATTATTGAAACAATGTTACTTTTAACAATAAACCATCAAAGTTTGATTGCAACAAAAGCAAGTCGCGTTGTTAGAGCTGCAAAAGGTAAACCTATTATGGAATTTGGAGCAAGAAGAAGTCAGGGCTATGATGGAGCAATTTATGGAGCTAGGGCTGCATATATAGGAGGAGTTGTTGGAACTGCGACTACATTGGCTGATGAAGCATTTGGTGTTCCTGCTCTTGGGACTATGGCTCACTCTTGGGTACAAATGTTTGAAAGTGAATATGAAGCATTTAAAGTATTTGCAGAAAACTATCCTGATGATTGTACATTATTGATTGATACTTACAATGTAGTTAAAAGCGGTATACCAAATGCAATTAAAGTTTCAAAAGATTTTTTGGAACCAATGGGCAAAAGGCTTAAAGGTGTGAGAATTGACAGCGGAGATATTGCATACCTAAGCAAGAAATGCAGAAAGATGCTTAATGAAGCAGGATTGCATGATTGTGCAATAATTGCTTCAAACAGCTTAGATGAGTTTATTATTTCAGATTTATTAGACCAGGGAGCAAAATTGGATTCCTTTGGTGTTGGGGAAAGATTGATTACTGCTAAATCAGAGCCTGTTTTCGGATGCGTTTATAAACTTGTTGCAGTTGAAAAAGACGGTGTTATTATTCCTAAAATTAAAATATCCGAAAATGAAGAGAAGATAACAAATCCGGGCTATAAAAAAGTATGGAGACTTTATGATAAAAAAGGTGATAACCCAATAGCTGATGTGGTTACATTAGCTGATGAAAAAATCGACAATTCAAAGCCATACACAATATTTGACGAAATACATGTTTGGAAAAAGAAAAAAGTAACAAGGTTCTATGCGAAAAATTTGCAAGTTCCGGTATTTATAAACGGAGATTGTGTTTATGAAAGCCCAAGCTTGAATGAAATCAGAACATACTGTAAAAATCAGGTTGAAAATCTATGGGGTGAAATAAAAAGATTTACAAATCCACATAGTTATTATGTTGACTTGTCGAAAGATTTATGGGACTGCAAGCAAAATTTGATATCACTGTACAGCTTCAAGTAAGCAGATGACCCGAATTTTTTTGGTTTTTAAAAAACTTGGTGTCAGTCGCTTATCCTGAGCGAAAGCGAAGGATCTCATCAGAGATATATAAAACATGAGATTCTTCACTGCGTTCAGAATGACAAAAAGGGCTTAGCCCTTTTTCGCAGTCTCATTCACCAATTTATTCGCTCCTTGCGTCGCATAAATTGGGAAGCACAGTTTCGTTCACAGATTTGCTTATTCGCTTTCGCTCATGCAAATCTGGAACTCATTGCGTTTGACTTACCTGCAATTTTTTTCTCCCTCTGGTCAAAAAAATTGGGTCAAGTCATAATCGTTGAGAATGACCTACCGCTATTTTTCAGAAATCATATTGGGGGACATTCCTTTTACCCACAAAGACTAACTTTATAGAAAAGGTGTGTCCCCATACATCTGCAAATAGGGTTAGGGCATCTTTATACTGAGTAATTATCAAAATAACCTTGAATATAAACTATAGGTGTACCTTTATCTCCGCTTCCGGATGTTAAATCACATAGAGAGCCTATAAGGTCGGTAAGTTTTCGTGGAGTTGTTCCTTGTGATTCCATGCTTTCTTTTAAATCGCTGTCTTTATGCTCTATGTATTCAGAAATCGCCTTTCTCAGCTCTTCACCTTTTAAATGTGAAAATTGGTTGTCGGCTAAATATTTAAGCTTTAATTCACTTGGTGTTCCGTTTAAACCTTCCGTAAATCCCGGAGATACAACAGGATCTGCCAATTCCCAAATTTTCCCTACAGGGTCTTTAAATGCTCCGTCTCCATATACCAATACTTCGATTTTCTTTCCTGTTATAGCTAATAATTTTTCTTTTATATTATTAACCAATGATTGACAATCCCTTGGAAAAAGCTTTACTGAATTTTCAGTAGCCTTATTTGACCCTAAAAGACCGTACTTATCATTATAGCCGCTGCCATTTACAGACTGATTCATTATATCATCCAAACCGAAAACAGTTTCTGCCCCTGCTGCTTTTAACAATCTTTTACTTCTGTGTCTTGTATGAATATCGCAAGTGATTACATGTTTTGTGTAATTTAAAATGCTTACCGGATTGTTTGCAAAAATAACTTCAACCTCTGCACCGCTTTCTCTTATTAAATCTGAATAATATTCAACATAATCTACTCCCGTAAATAAATGCTTGGTATTCTCAAAATGATTCCTGAATTCTTTTTCTGTCAGTATATCCGTCCAGGGATTAACTCCTTCTTTGTCGAGAGAGTCATAATCTATCAGAGGATTTCCTACTTCATCTGAAGGATAGCTGAACATAAGATATATTTTTTTGAATGATTTGGCAATTCCTTTAAGACAAATTGCAAATCGGTTTCTGCTTAATATTGGAAATATTAAACCAACTGTATCACTTTTAAATTTTTGTTTTACATCATATGCTATATTGTCAACACTTGCATAATTTCCTTGAGCTCTTGCTACTATAGCTTCAGTAAGACCTACTATATCCCTGTCTCTAAAAGAAAAGTTCTCCTTTTCGGATGCTTTTATTATTGATTCCACTGTTATGTTTACTATGTCATCACCTTTTGTAATTATCGGAGCTCTTAATCCTCTGACTACAGTTCCTACCATTCTATCCATTTTAGTCTCCTTTTGTTTATTAATTCTTTCTATATTATATTACATTTAAGTAACGGTGTAAAATATTATTTACTTTACAAAATAGTAAATATTATTTACAATATGTGTAAATTTAAAATTATTATTATGGTTTACATATTTTGGAGTATTTACATGAAAAAAATAGGTATGAGAAATATAAAAACAACACTTTCAGTTTTTTTATGCTTGTTGATTTTTGAAATTATAAACAGAGAAAATTCCATATTTGCCTGTATAGCTGCAGTAATTTGCCTTCAAAATACAATTGATGATTCCATGAAGACGGGAAGGGCGAGGCTTATAGGCACATTGATAGGCGGATTCGTAGGAGCTTTAGTATTGTTTATTGTTAATATGTTTTTTAATAATAATATATTGATTTTTATTATACCTATAGGAATTATGATATTGATACAAATTTGTGTTTCAATAAACATGAAACAATCCGTGGTTATTTGTTGTGTTGTTTATTTAAGTGTTATGATTACTAAAAATCATGATAACGGTTATTTGATATATACAATTAACAGAGTATTGGATACATCAGTGGGCATATTGATTGCTTTATTGGTTAATAAATATGTGGAAATACCTAAAAAATTAAAAACAAAGTTTAAACATGAAGATGGCTCGGGGCAGGATATAATTGAAGAATCTGAAGACTTAACGGAAAAAATAAAAGAAATTAACGGAAAATAAGAGAATTGACGGAAAATAAGAGAATTTATTGTTGACATTATTATAATACTA
>CAZCTI010000040.1:0-14650 GCA_964501385.1 uncultured Clostridia bacterium | reverse complement strand
TAAAAAATCGAGACATATGTCTCGATTTTTCGTTTATAATGATTTAGAGAGTACAAATTGTGTTATTCCTATCGCTTAGAATTATCACGCATTAGCCACACTACGGTAAACGAATATTTTCAGCTTTGTCATCCTGAGTGTAGCGAAGGATCTCATATTTTTAAATTCTGAGATTCTTCACACGCTGCTTCATAGCTTATTCATAGCAATGACATTATGCTAAAACCCCCAAAACCATCTCATAAGCAGCAACACACCGCCCATAATTCCTAAGAAGGCCAAAATATATGGCAGTATTAACGACATAACTGCCAATGTCATCGCTAATATATCACCTTTTTCTAATTGAAGGTCATCTGGGAGTTCTTTATTTTTGTTTAATTTCTCTTCCGGAATGTTAGCTTTCCGAATTCTATCTAAATCTTCTTCAACTCTATTTTTTCTAAAAAACATTTAAAAAACTCCATTTACTTTATGGCACATTGCAAAATGTCCTGTTTTTACTTCTCTATATTCAGGTATTTCTTGCCTGCAAATATCTTTTACATAAGGACACCTTGTGTGGAAACGGCATCCCGTTGGAGGATTTGCCGGTGACGGAATATCTCCTTGCAATATTATTCTTTTTTCGTTCTGCTTATGCGTTGGGTCAAAAGAAGGAGCAGCCGATAACAATGCTTCAGTATATGGGTGAAGAGGATTTGAGAATATTTGTTTTTTGTTACCCATTTCCACAATCTGACCAAGGTACATTACAGCTACTTCATCACTTATAAATTTAACTACCGAGAGGTCATGAGATATAAACATATAGGTAAGTCCAAAATCTTCTTGAGCATCTTTTAATAAATTTATAATTTGAGATTGTATGGAAACGTCCAATGCTGAAACAGCTTCATCACAAACAACAAAATCAGGGTTAACCGCCAATGATCTTGCAATGCAAATACGCTGACGCTGACCACCGGAAAACTGATGGGGGTAACGATCAGCTTGTTCAGGGAACAACCCGCATTTACCTATAATTTCAATTGCTTTTTCTTTCATTTCTTTTTTATTTTTAACTATATTGTGTTGAAGCATTGCTTCGCCAACTATATCATAAACAGGCAGCCTTGGATTCAATGAGGAATAAGGGTCTTGGAATATTATCTGCATTTTAGTACGCATTTTATTCATTTGTTGTTTATCCATATCGAAAACGCTTTTACCTTCATAAAACACTTCACCTTCGGTAGCCTTTAATAGTCTAAGAATTGTTCTTCCTAATGTGGATTTGCCGCATCCTGATTCACCAACTATCCCAAGTACTTGACCCTTCTTAATATTGAAGGATATACCGTCTACAGCCTTTACATTTCCTGTTGTACGCTTTACAAGACCTGTTTTAATAGGGAAATACTTTTTTAAATTGTTTACCGTAACCAAATATTCGCTCATCGTACTTCCTCCTTATCGCTGTAAAGCCAGCATGATATTCTGTGGTCACCATCCAATATCTTTTCCTTAGGGAATTCCCTTTTACAAATATCCATAGACTTATCACATCTTGGACTGAAGGGGCATCCTGGCGGCAGATTGCTTAAATCAGGAACATTGCCGGGTATTACATTAAGTCTTGTACTTTCAGTTGACATATCCGGTTTTGACCCTATTAATCCAACAGTGTAAGGGTGTTTAGGATTTTTGAATATATCAATGGTTGATGCAACCTCTACAGCCTTACCTGCGTACATAACCATTACTCTGTCACTCATTTCAGCTATTACGCCAAGATCGTGGGTTATAAAAATAATTGATGCATTAATTTTTTCCTTTAATTCATTCATTAAGTCTAAAACCTGTGCTTGGATAGTAACATCCAAGGCAGTTGTAGGCTCATCGGCAATTAAAAGCATTGGCTCACAAGCTAATGCCATAGCTATCATTGCACGCTGCCTCATACCACCCGACAGTGCAAATGGATAGTCATCAACCACTCTTTCTGGGTTTGGTATTTTAACAAGCTCTAACATACGAATACTTTCTTTATGAGCTTCTTGTTTAGATAATCCTCTGTGGAGAATTAAAGCTTCGCTTATTTGTCTTCCTATTTTAAAAACAGGATTAAGGGAAGTCATAGGCTCTTGGAAAATAAAAGATATATCATTTCCCCTTATTTGTCTTATTCTTGCATCTGAAACCTTAAGCATATCTTCGCCGTTAAAAATAATTTCTCCTCCTACATATTTTCCCGGCGGTGTCTCTACTAAACGTACCAAGGACATACAGGTAATGCTTTTTCCGCAACCGGATTCACCTACTATACCCAAAGTTTCACCTTCATTTACATGAAAGCTTACATCATCCACAGCCTTAACAATTCCTCTGTCTGAATAAAAATAAGTTTTCAGGTTATTAACTTTTAGCAATTCTTTGCTCATAGCACTACCTCTTCATCTTAGGGTCAATTGCATCACGCATGCCATCACCCAATATATTAAAACACATAACAGATATAAATATGCAAATTCCCGGCGGTATCCAATACCACCATTTATACTGAATTATCAACATATTTCTTGCTTCCTGAATCATATTTCCCCAAGTTGGAGTTGGAGGAGAAACACCAAGACCCAAAAAGCTTAAGGATGTTTCTACTAATATTACACTTGCCATACCTAAAGTAGCATAAACAATAACATATGCTAAAACATTGGGCAGCAAATGTTTGAATATTCTCCTAACATCACTGATTCCTAATGCCTCGCAAGCTTCCATATATTCCATTTCGCGCAAAGTTAATATTTGTCCTCTGACTATTCGAGCAATGCTTGGCCAACTTAACAAGGCTAAAACTAATATTAAGGTAAATACACTGTTGCCAAATACTGCTACTATAGTAATAGTAATTATCATGAATGGAAATGACATAAATATTTCTGCAATACGCATTATTATTGCATCAACAATACCGCCGTAAAAGCCCGATAAACTTCCTAATACAACCCCTATGACGCATTCAATGAACACAACTGCCAAAGCTACACCTAAAGATATTCTCCCTGCGTAAAACAATCTTGTAAACAAGTCCCTTCCAATTAAATCAGTGCCCAAATAATGATTAGAGTTGGGGCTTAGGTCTTTACCTGCTAAGTTCGTAGTTTGAATTTCATAAGGTGAAATCATGGGAACAACAATGCAAAGACCAATTAAAATTAAAAGAATGTAAAGGCTTAACATGGCCATTCTGTTTTTCCTTAGTCTAAAAAACACTTCTCCCCAATAAGATTGACGTCCGTGATTTTTTTTATTTTTATCTTTAACCATAATACACCACCTTAGTCATATCTTATTCTTGGGTCTGCCATAGCATACAGTAAGTCGGCAACTAAAGCACCTATTAATGTAAGAATTGCAAGCATAGAGTTTATACCAAGAATTAAGGGATAGTTTCTTTTCATTGCAGCTTCCACGGATATTTTTCCAAGACCCGGTAATCCAAAAATTGATTCTGTAACTACTGCACCTGATAAAAGTGATGGAATCCAGAAGCCAAGTAAAGTAATAATCGGAATAATACCATTTCTAAATGCATGCCTGTAAATAACTGTTTTTTCTTTAAGCCCTTTTGCTCTTGCTGTTCTTATATAATCCTGCTTAATAACTTCAAGCATGCTTGAACGGGTGTAGCGCATAAAGCTTGCAGTTGAACTTAACCCCAAAACTATGCTTGGCAATACAAGATGCCATGCTATGTCCTTTATTTTGTCAATGGGGTTTGTAGACATCAATAAAGGATCTTTTATTCCAAACAGAGGAAATATCTGATGGTCAACGGCAAAAAACTTTAACAAAAGCAGTCCGAAGAAAAATGACGGAATACTGATGCCTATGAATGATATAACTGTCAGCACATTATCAAAAAATGTATATTGTTTTGTTGCGCTGACTATTCCGGCGGGTATGCCAATCAAGATAGAAATACCTAAAGATATCAAAGCTAACAATAAAGTTGGTTTCACATAACTTCCGATAACTTCTGTTACGGGTTTTTTGTGGGTGTTGGAATACCCTAAATTGCCTTTAAAGGCTTCCTGTACATAATTTATGAACCTTTCGTACCAAGGTATGTCCAAACCTAATTTTTCGGCTAATTCAGCCTTTTGTTCAGGTGTCATCCTTGGGTGCATCATATTTGAAACAGCTGTACCCGGTGCTTGTTCCAATATAAAAAATAAGATAAATAAAATTCCTATGAAAACCGGAATCATCTGAATAATACGTCTTATGATATAGTTTCTCATAAAACCACCTCTTTCTTAGTGTAATTACTTTAAAACGTCGACAAATAAGGGCAGGCTTTGCCTGCCCCTAAGATTATTTTAAAGTAACATCCTTCAAAGTTTGATCCCATGATGCATAGGTGTCAATTACCATTCCATCTACTCTGTTGTTAATTCCCCAAAGTTCACTTCTGTAAGCGATAATTACATGAGGAATTTCTCTGTTCATTATTTTTGCCCATTCTTTGTAAATTTCTGCACGTTTTACTGTATCAAATTCCGCCTTGCCTTTTGCAACTAATTCCATTGCTTCAGCATTTTTGTAACCTGATGCATTAAATCCGCCTGCTACATAAGCATTATCATCAAACAATGCTCCTGTCGGGTCCGGATCTACTGATAATGAGAAGCCCATTGTGTAAATATCAAAATTCTTTTCGCCCGGTTCAGCATCCATTGTACGAGCTGCAACCGTATTAAAGTCCATTAATTCAATTGTAAGTTCAACACCTAACTGTTTCCATGTATCTGCAGCCATACCTGATAATGTTCCCGGCCATGAGGATTCTGTGTAAACCAACCATGTTACAGCAAATTTTTGACCGTCTTTGTATCTGAAACCGTCAGCTGCCATTTTCCATCCAGCTTCATCCATAAGTTGTGCTGCTTTTTCCATATCAAATGCATATGGATTTAATTCTGATGAATCCGGGAATGCCCATGATGAAGGAGATATAGGAGCCATACCTACTGAACCTAATCCTTCGCCATATTGAACATCTATAAATGATTCTCTGTCAAGTGCATACATAAGTGCCTGTCTAACTCTTACATCTGATAATTGTGTTCTTGTAGTATTAAAGCACATAAATGTATAACCGTTTGCTAAGTAGTTTGCAACATTGATATTACCCATAGCAGTAGCTGCTTTTAAGTTTTCAGCATTAGCAGTAATTTGTGCGAAATCTATCTGATTTGTCTGCAAAGCTGAAAGGATACTTTCATCAGGAACTTCACTTACCAATACGCCGTCGATTTTAGCTGCGTTGGCAGGATCCCAATAGTTTGTGTTATTCTTTAACAATATAAATTCATTTGGTGCCCAGCTGTCAAAAACCATTATGCCTGAACCTAAAGGTTTATCACCTAATGCCAAGAAATCTTCCCAGTTTTCAAATTCATAATATGCTTTAGGCATAATACCGTATGCGAAGCATTCTATATTTGCAGGTGCAGCCATTCCTTCAGCAAATGTAAATGATATAGTTTTTTCATCTATTACTTTTATACCTTCAAATACATCTGTTTCTCCGGCATGATATGCATCATAACCTACAAAGTTGTTAACGGCATATGCTCTCGGTCCGTTGTAATCAGGATGAGCTATAGTTTTGTATGTAAACTCTACGTCATCTGTAGTTAAAGGCGTTCCATCAGAGAATTTTATACCATCTTTAAGTGTAAATGTATAAGTAAGATGGTCTTCTGAAATTTCCCATTCAGCAATATTTGGTATATATTCGCCTTCAGGATTGTTTGTTATTAACTTTTCAAATATGATAGACTCAATATAAGCATCATAAACGTTATCTGACATAATTGGGTTAAAAACTCCATCAAATCCTGTTGCACCAAATTTCAATATTTGGTCACCCTTTGGTTCTTCTGCTGGTGGTTGCTCAGGAGCCGGTGTTTCCGGTGTCGGAGCCGGTGGTGCCGGTTGATTAGACTGGCTTGTACAGCCTGCAAAAAGCATAGCAACCATCGCTACAGCTAAAAGCAATGATAATAATTTTCCTTTTTTCATTTAAATCCCTCCAAAGTTTTTTTGTTAATTCTATTTAAATCTGCTAAAACAGATTAAATACAATATGTGTAAAAATTAAACGTGATAACGTTGACAGGTGTAAGATATATTATATACGAAACACAAAATTTAGTCAATTCATAATTTGTTAAGGCAAATATACTAAGTCCTTGTCTTATTAATAATATATGTTGATAAATAGCATTATATGAGCAATAAAATATATGATAGCAAGGTCGTGTTATTTAATACAAATCATAAATATAATTATCAATAATAATTATAAAAAATCTATGAATAATAATTATAAAAATCTATGTATTTACACATTTAGCCTAAGTATGATATAATAATTTAGTTAAAAGTAAATTTAAGAGGATATTATGGAATTTATAAATTGGTATAATGAAAAAACAAATATTGTTGATGAGTATTTAAGTAAAACTATAATAGAGAAACAAAACCCCCAAAAAATTATTTATGAAGCAATGAATTACAGCCTTTTGTCAGGAGGTAAGAGACTAAGACCTGTACTTTTATTAAGTGCTTATGAACTATTTAATGATAATATAAATGAAGCTTTGCCTTTTGCTTGTGCTATGGAAATGATTCATACGTATTCATTGATTCATGATGATTTGCCTGCCATGGACAATGATGATTATAGAAGAGGCAAATTATCTAATCACAAAAAATTTGGAGAGGCAAATGCAATACTTGCAGGAGACGGTTTGTTAAATAAGGCATTTGAAATTGGCTTAGATGCAGCAATTTACTTAAACAGTTCAAATGCCTTGATGGCTTTAAAAATAATTGCTGATTCATCAGGCACTGAAGGCATGATAGGCGGACAGGTAACTGATATGGAGGGGAATATTAACTCTATTGAAGAACTGAAGTATATGTATTCGCTAAAAACGGGAGCCCTTATTAAAAGCAGCGTAATTGCAGGTGCAATTTTAGCAGAAGCATCTAATGAAGAAATTAAAGCTTTGGAAATATACTCAGAAAAAATTGGCATAGCATTTCAAATAGAAGATGATATATTGGATGTGACAAGCACACAGGAAAAGTTAGGTAAAGCAATAGGAAGCGATGCTACAAACAATAAAATTACATATCTAACATTTAAAAGTATTGAAGAAGCACGAAATGATGTGGAAATGTTCACAAGGGAAGCAATTGAATGCTTAAATATATTTGGCGATGGGGCAAAATATCTTATTGACCTAGCAAAATATCTAACTAGTAGAGAAAGCTAATTGACATTGTGTTCATGCGTGTTATAATATTGCGAATATAATTTTGTAAGTTGAATAAATTTTAGATATAAAATGTTCAAGGAGACGATAATGAAATATAACTTTAATCATATATATTTTATAGGAATTGGCGGAATAAGCATGAGTGCATTGGCTGAAATAATGATTGAGGAAGGAATTAAAGTGTCAGGCTCTGACAGAAGCAATTCCAAAATAATCAAAAAACTTCAAAAAGCAGGTGCAAATATTTACATAAACCATGACAGCAAAAATATAGGCGATAATATTGACCTTTTAGTATATACATCTGCGATTTCGGATGATAATCCGGAACTTTTAAGAGCACGGGAATTAAATATAAAAATTATGGACAGAGCAGAATTTTTAGGTTTTGTCATGAAAAATTACAACCATGCAATTTGTGTTTCAGGCACTCACGGCAAAACAACGACTACAGGAATGCTGTCGTCTGTTTTAATTGAAACAGATTTAAATCCTACAATATTCTTAGGCGGAGAAATGGATTCATTGGCAGGAGGAAATTTGCTTCACGGCTCTTACGACCTACTTTTGACAGAAGCATGTGAATATAAAAGAAACTTTCTTAAATTCAACCCTACAATGGAAATAATACTTAATATTGAAGAAGATCACTTAGATTATTATAATGATTTAAATGATATTGAAAGTGCATTTGTTGAATATGCAGAAAAGCTACCCCTTGATGGACACTTGATTGTCAATGAAACATACAGTCACTTGTTTAATAATATTAAATGTAATGTTGTAACCTTTGGTCTATCAAAGGGTGATTATTATTCAGGCAATATAAAGCTTACCCCAAAACCTTCATATATACTTATGCATAGGGGAGAAAAGGTTGCAGAAATCAGTTTACAGGTATTTGGGGAGCACAATGTTTTAAATTCACTTGCCGTATGTGCTGCAGGCATTTCATTAGGTCTAAAACCGGAAGTTATTGCAAAGGGACTGTTTGATTTTAAAGGAACTCACAGAAGATATGAGTATAAGGGTGAATTTAACGGAGCAACCGTTATTGATGATTACGCCCATCATCCCTCTGAAATGACAGCAACATTAAAAACCGCACGTACTTACACTCAAGGTAAAATTATTACTGTTTTTCAGCCTCACACCTATACACGAACCATAAAACTATTAGACGGATTTGCTGAAGCTTTGTCTTTATCAGATGAAGCAATTCTTTTGGATATTTATGCTGCAAGGGAAATTAACACAGGTGAAATTCATTCAAAAGATATCATAAATAAAATGAAGAATTATAAAAAGCAGGCACTTTACGCTGAAAGTTTCCAAGATGCAGCAAACAAAGTAAAATCAATTGCAAAAAAAGGCGACACCATAATAACAATGGGTGCCGGAAATGTAGACGAAACAGCAGAATTACTGCTAAAATAATAATTGTCATCCTGAGCGTGCAGCCCTTATGAGATCCTTCGCTATCGCTCAGGATGACAAAGCTATTCATTTATATTTTCCCAATGCTCAAGAGCTTCATTTAATTCCAATAATGCATTTGTTTTATCCTTTGCCATTATTGCACCTTGCAGGCGGGACATGTTTTTCTCAACTAATTTTATTTCATCCCTTTCGGCACTGAATTGAATGATTCTTACAACCTTATTCCATGATTCTTTCAGTTGTTTAGTTTTAGTGTCAGCTTCTACCCATTTATCTTCTTTAATATCTGACAAAATTGAGTTTATAGAATTAGTTATATTGTTATCATCAAAATATTTTTTATATATAATATCACTTTGCATTATTAAAATAAAAAAAATAATTGTTGCAATTGGAATTGCTCTTACTAAAAATTTTCTCATATTCTCTCCTTAATATGGACCTTTATAATCTCCTATATCAATTAATTTTTTAATGTGATCCTTGTATGTATCAACATAAAATGAGCCACCCGGATTTAATGTTGCTATAAAAACATCGGAAATATCGTTTATTCCATGAGATTTCAATTGCTTTTCAAGCCAATTTTTGTTCTTGTTTAGTTGTTTTAAATTTTCTTCATTAAGCACTCCATCGTAAATAAGTTCGGTGCTTATACCGGACGGTTTATTTTTAATTTTCAAATCCTTGGCTTTTATCGACTCGTATTGAGGCTTTCTAAGAACAGACAACTGTCCGTTAGGCTCAATTATGGCAAAATCTACCTCGTTTAAATCGAAAACATCTTTAACCCTTAGCAATTCCATTATATCTGATACATTATATTTCATTTTTCTTAAAGCATTTTCCATTACTTTTCCGTTCATTATAACTATTGTTGGTTCTCCTTCTATAAATTTTGCTGCATATCTCCATTTTAATGTAACATATTCCATCAAAAAACCTAATGCAGCCCAACTAAATAAACCTATCCAATGAGCCCATGCTCTGCTTTCTAAATCAACTGTCAGTTCTGAAGCAATGGAGCCTATGGTAATCCCCAATACATAGTCGAAAAATGTTAATTGGCTTATTTGCTGCTTACCTAATATTTTGGCAAAAATAAGAAGTGAAAAGAAAGCTATTATTGACCGTACAATTACTACTAAAACTTCACTCAATTAATTTCCTCCTGTTGTACATATTATATTATTATTTGATTTAAAACGCATATTATCCCATAATAGTCAATAATACTATTATTTCTTGATTTTTTAATTTCATGAATGTATAATAGCAATGTTATAACTATATTAAACGGGCAAAAGCGTACTTAAGTATTGCAGGAAAAGGAACATATGATAATAACGGTAAATAATTTAAAAGATACAGAAAAATTAGGTAAAATAATTGCAAATTACATTGAAAAAGGAACGGTAATTTGCTTGGACGGAGACCTTGGGGTTGGAAAAACATCTCTTACGCAGTTTATAGCCAAGGAATTTGGAGTCAAAGAATATATTGTAAGCCCTACATTTACAATCATTAAAGAATATATGGGGCAACTCCCATTTTATCACATGGATGTGTACCGCATCAATTCAGAAGATGATATGTATGATTTGGGCTACGACGAATATATATATTCTGAGGGAGTTACAATAATAGAGTGGTCTCATTTAATAGAAGGAATATTACCTGAAGAAAGAGTAAATATTGAAATTACAAGAATTGACGATGAAAAAAGAGAAATAAACATTACCGGAAAAGGCTCTGTTTACGAAAAATTAGCGGAGGAGTTAAAAAACTATGAAAATACTGTCAATTGAATCAGCGTCGGTAACAGCCTCTTGTGCAGTAGCCGAGGATGAAAATATATTGGGAGAATATACATTAAGACATAAAAAAACCCATTCCGAAAAGCTTATGCCCTTAATTGAAGAATTAATGAAAGAATTAGAACTTAAAATGGATGATATTGATGTTATTGCAGTTTCAGAAGGTCCAGGTTCTTATACAGGATTAAGAATAGGTGCAGCTATAGCCAAAAGCTTAGCATTTGCTGCTGATATTAAAATTGTAAGCGTTCCGACAATAAAATCATTGGCAGCCAATGTTTTTGATTTGGATAAATTAATTGTACCTATAATGGATGCCAAAGCTGAAAGAATATATACGGGTATTCATAAATGGGAAAATGGTGAGTGTAAAGAAGTATTAGAACAATTTCCGTGCAATATTGATGATTTAATTGAAATATTAAACAATTATAAGGAGCCTGTAATATTCAACGGAGATGGCTCTGTTAATTACAGAGAAAAAATAGAAAAGAATTTAAACAGAAAAGCATATTTTGCACCGGAAATTTTTAATTATCTTAAAGCATCATCACTATCACTAATTGCATATAAAATGGCGGTTGACGGGAAATTAATCCCTGCAAATGATTTTAAGCCGCAATATTTAAGATTATCCCAAGCAGAAAGAAACAGAAAGTAAGAGGTATTTATGGGGGATATTATTATTAGGGGGATGCAGCATAAGGATATAGACCAAATTATTAATATTGAGAGAATTTGTTTTTCATTGCCATGGTCAAAAGAATCCTTTGAAAATGAACTAAAAAATGAATTTGCATATTATCAGTGTGCTGAAGAATCAGGAAAAATTGCCGGTTTCATGGGAATGTGGAAAATTATTGATGAATGTCACATCACAAATGTTGCAGTATTGCCTGAATATAGAAACAAAGGAATAGCTAAACTGCTTATTAATAAAATGATTGAAATATGTAAATGTAGTGAAATTACAACCATGACTTTAGAGGTACGAGTATCCAATATGCCTGCAATTAACTTATATAAAAAGTTCGGATTTTTTTCCGTAGGCAAAAGACCAAATTATTATACAAAACCTGTTGAGGATGCTCTTATAATGTGGAAGCAGCTGAGCTAAAAATAATTGGGGACATTCCTCTTACCCGCAGTGAATAGCCCTACTTAGCAGAGGTGTGTACCCACAAAATCGGGGACATTCCTCTACCCACAGAGAATAACATTAAGCAGAGGTGTGTCCCCACACCTTTTTAGGAGATAATGATGAGAAGAAACAAAAAACTGAAGATTAAAAGAATTATAACTGTTATTACTGTTTTATTGATTATATTGTTTGGAGTACTGCTTTTGAAAGAAAGAGAGCCTAATCCTCCGGACACAAGTAATGAACAGCCAAATACAGATGAACCTGAAAATAATGAACCGGCAGATGAAAAACCAATTGAAGGCGAAGAAACATCCGTACAGCCTGAAAAGGAGCCTGAAAAGCCTGAAGAACCGGAACAAAATGAACCTGTAGAAATACTTAAGCCCGGTATAATAATTCAAGAGCCGGAAAAAATAGATGTGCTTGTTAATAAGAAAAGAAATTTGCCAAATGATTATGTGCCGGCAGATTTAGTTAAGCTTAGCGAAGTGCCAACCGTACTTGAAAATCCGGAGGTAAATCAGCTTAGAAGTGCTGCCTATGAAGCTTTGAAAGAATTGTTTAAAGCTGCAAATGAAGAAGAAGGGTATGAGTTGTATGCACGTTCGGGCTATAGGTCATACAATACTCAAACTTCACTGTATTCATCATATGTTGACAGCTATGGACAGAAAGCTGCGGACAAATATAGTGCCAAACCAGGTCAAAGTGAGCATCAGACAGGTCTTTCAATAGATATTACTTGTGAAGCAATGAATTTAAAACTTGACGATACATTTGGAGATACGGAAGAAGGAAAATGGGTTCAAGAAAATGCCCACCGCTTTGGATATATTATTAGATACCCTAAGGGTAAGGAAGATATAACAGGCTATATGTATGAGCCCTGGCATATTAGATATTTAGGAGAAGAATTAGCTACAAATGTATATGAGTCAGGACTTACTTTAGAAGAATATTTTGAGTAAAAGATTAGATAAAAAAGATGAGATTCTTCACCTGCGGTTCAGAATGACAGCCGCGGAGTTTTCCGCGGTCATCCTGAGCGAAGCGAAGGATCTCTTTTTTATTGGGGACATTCCTTTTGCAAGTAGTCTAAATTAATTCATATATATCATTGGCATATTGTACAGGGTCTTCTATTGTAAGCCCTTCAATAAGCAATGCTTGATTATATAATACGCTTGATAGTTTTCTAAGTTTCTCTTTATCATTATCATAAGCATTTTTTAGTTTTTCAAACATTTGATGGTTAGTATTTATTTCAAGAATTTTTTCAGCATGTATGTCAGCAGGGTTATCAGGCATTGCATTTAATACTTTTTCCATTTCTATTGAAACTTCACCGTCAGTAGCAAGACATACAGGATGAGTTTTAAGTCTTTTGGAAACTCTTACTTCTTTAACCTTACCACCTAAGGATTCTTTCATGAAATCAAATAAATCTTTGTTTTCTTCCTCGTCATGGGCATTATCTTCTGCCTTTATATCAAGGTCTGCACTTGATATATTTTTAAATTCCTTATCTTTGTAATTTAACAGAACTTTTATTGCAAACTCATCAATTTCATCGGTAAAATACAAAATTTCATATCCTTTGTCGCTGATAAGCTCTGCTTGCGGAAGCTTAGATAATTTATCTACATTTTCTCCTGATGCATAATAAATATATTTTTGCTCTTCCTTCATTCTATCAACATATTCATCAAGAGTTACTAATTTTTTCTCATGGGATGAATAAAACATTATTAAATCCTGAAGCATTTCTTTGTTTGCACCCCATTCACTGTACAAACCGTATTTTAAGGTTCTGCCGAAACTTTGGAAGAATTTTTCGTAGTTTTCTCTATCATCTTTTAACATAGACAATAGTTCGCTTTTAATTTTTTCTTTAATTTTTTTGGCAATAAATTGAAGCTGTCTGTCATGCTGGAGTACTTCCCTTGAAATATTGAGAGAAAAATCAGCAGAATCAACCAATCCTTGTACAAAACCGAAATAATCAGGCAGCAAATCACCGCATTTATTCATGATTAAAACACCGTTAGAATAAAGCTCAAGACCTTTTTCAAATTCCTTAGTATAAAAATCAAAAGGAGGTCTTTGAGGAATATATAATATTGCATTGTAGCTTACTAATCCTTCAACACTTACATGAGTGTATTTCAAAGGTTTTTCGTAACCGAAATGTTTTTCTCTGTAAAAGTTTTCGTAATCCTCTTCTTTAAGCTCACTCTTGTTTTTTCTCCAGATAGGAACCATACTGTTTAATATTTCATCTTCGAAATATTCTTCATACTCATTTTCGGTTCCTTCCTTAAGCTTTCTTTTTTTAACCATCATTTTAATGGGATATTTAATAAAATCCGAATATTTCTTAACTAAGGATTTAATATTGTAAACATCAAGAAATTCATCATAATCATCACCATCTGAGTTTTCTTTGATTTTAATAATTATGTCTGTTCCAACCTTATCCTTTTCACAAGGGGTTATTGTATATCCGTCTGCTCCTTCAGATTCCCATTTAAATGCTTCCTCTGAACCAACTTTTTTACTTATAACCGTCACCTTTTCAGCAACCATAAATGCAGAATAAAATCCTACTCCAAATTGTCCTATTATATCAACGCCCTCTTTGATTTCGTTTTTTTCTTTAAAATCAAAAGAACCGCTTTTTGCGATAACACCTAAATTTGTGTCAAGTTCATCCTTTGACATTCCAATTCCCGTATCAGATACAGTTAATGTTCTATCATCTTCATTTGGAGTAATTCTTATATAAAAGTCATTTTTGTTAAAAATTATGTTGTTGTCTGTAAGAGACAGATAATAGCTTTTATCAATTGCATCATTAGCATTTGAAATAAGCTCTCTTAAAAATATTTCCTTGTGTGTGTAAATAGAATTAA
>CAZCTI010000039.1:0-14764 GCA_964501385.1 uncultured Clostridia bacterium | reverse complement strand
AAAAATCAATGATTTGCTGATTTTTATTTATTCTTTTTGTTGCAAATAAACTAAAAAGATTTTATACTATGCATTAGAGTTAATTGGACAAGAAGGAGATTATCATGCAGTCACATATTGGTGAAATAGCAGCACTTATTACAGCTGTTTGCTGGGCATTAAACGGAATAGCATTTGAATCCGCCGGCAAAAAAATTGGTTCGTTATCATTAAGTTACATAAGATTATTTATCGCTTTTTTATTACTAAGCATATCCGCATTTTTCATGAGAGGAATTGCACTTCCTGTAGATGCTGATTTAAACAATTGGATTTGGCTGTTTGTATCAGGAATTATAGGCTTTGTATTGGGCGATATATTTTTATTTCAAGCTTATATAGAAATAGGCTCAAGAATATCATTATTGATAATGTCTGCTGCTCCTCCCTTAACAGCCCTTATAGGTTTTATCTTTTTAAAGGAAAGAATATCTCTTTTAGGACTTTTGGGTATATTTATCACCATGACCGGTATAGCAATTGTTATCTTAAGTAAAAATACAGAAGAAAATAAGGTGCAATTTAACAGACCTATTAAAGGCATCATCTATGCGAGCATAGGTGCATTTGGTCAAGCACTTGGGCTAATATTCAGCAAAATCGGAGTAGGCGACTATAACCCCTTGGCGGCAACACAAATAAGAATTATAGCTGCTGCATTGGTAATGACTGTAATAATAACAAAAAATAAAAAATGGCCGGAAATAATTGAATCAATGAAAAATAAAAGTGCCATGCCCGCATTGATTGCCGGTTCAATATTCGGACCATTTATTGGTGTTACATTTTCTCTTTTGGCAGTTAAGTATGCTGCAACAGGCATTGTTTCATCCATTACATCAATATCCCCAATAGTAATTATCCCAGCCTCCATACTTATTTTTAAAGAAAAAGTAACCCCAAAGGAAGTTCTTGGGGCTGCCATATCGATAGTAGGGGTTATATTGTTATTTTTGTAAGTTTACATCATTTAATTTTATAATACTCCACATACCACTTAGCAAACTTCTTAAGCCCGTCCTCAATAGAAGTCTCCGGTTTAAACCCAACCGCCTTATGCAATAAATCCGTAGAAGCATAAGTTGCCGGCACATCTCCCGCTTTCATAGGCTCATAAATTTTCTCAAATACAACATCTCTGCCTAATGCATCACTTAAAGCATTCTCCAACTCCCCTATAAATTTCATCAACTTCTCAGGATGATTATTCCCGATATTATACACCCTATGGGCAGCTGCAGATTCATCTCCTGCAGATGATGGAGGATTACACAACACCCTCACAATCCCTTCCACAATATCATCTATATAAGTGAAATCTCTATAAAGGTCATTCTCAAAATCACCATTATTAAATATCCTTATGGGTTCCCCTGCAAAATACTTATCAGTAAATCCAAAGTAAGCCATATCAGGCCTACCCATTGGACCGTAGACTGTAAAAAATCTCAAACCCGTAGAAGGTATCTTATACAGATGACTGTAGGTATGAGCCATAAGTTCATTTGACTTTTTCGTAGCTGCATACAAAGATACAGGATTGTCTACAAAATCAGATTCTTCAAAAGGAACCTTTTTATTTGAACCATATACAGAACTTGACGATGCATAAACCAAATGGTCAACAGGATAATTTCTGCAAGCTTCTAAAATATTATAAAATCCAATAATATTACTCCATATATATGCATCAGGATTTTCTATAGAATACCTTACCCCTGCTTGAGCTGCTAAATTAACTACTATGTTAGGTTTGTATGATTCAAATATTTTCATTACGGTAGATTTATCAGAAATATCACCTTTAATAAAAGTAAATCCCCCATATGGTTCAAGATTTTTAAGACGAGCTTCCTTTAATGAAACATCATAATAATTATTTAAATTATCAATACCTATAACCTTGCACCCTTCTTTTAAAAACCTCAAGGACAGGTAGAAACCTATGAATCCTGCTGCTCCGGTAACAAGGTATGTTTTATCTTTGTCTAATTTGTTATAACTCATTATTTTTCTCCAGTCCCTGCTGCTTCAAGAAGAGCAAAACCATTGCTTCTTACCAAAGGCCTACCAATAGAATAATACTCAACTCCTGCCTTTTTCATATCCTCAATATCATAAATATTTCTTCCGTCATAAACCAACGGGGTTCTCATTAACTTCTTGTAATCAACCGGTTTTACTGCTTTAATTTCTCCCCATTCAGTAAAAATAAAACATACATTAGCACCCTTTAATGCTTCATCAATATTCTCAACATATTTAATGCTGCCTTTGCCGATTTTTCCTTCAGGATACTTTTTCTTAAAGTTGTCTCCTCCAACAGGATCAAAAGCAAAAATTTCCGCTCCTTGTTCCAATAATAAAGGCACATTGTCCAATGATGGAGCCTCCCTTAAATCATCAGTTCCCGGTTTAAATGTAAGCCCAAGCACTGCAACCTTTAATCCGCAAAATGTAATAAGTCTCCTGCATGCCTTCTTATATAACATAGTCTTTTGATCATTATTTACATCAATAGCTGCCTTTACGGTTCTTAATTCATAACCATTTTGTCTTGCTAAATATTCTAATGCCTTTGTATCCTTCGGGAAACAAGAACCACCATATCCAATTCCCGCATTTAAAAACTTTGCCCCAATACGCTCATCAAAACTCATACCCTTTGCCACATCCTGAATATCTGCACCAACCAATTCACACAAATTAGCAATGTCATTCATATATGATATTTTAAGTGCCAAAAAATCATTAGAAGCATACTTTATCATTTCCGCAGACCTTCTGCTTACAGAAACAACAGGAATATTAAAAGGTTCATAAATCTTCATCAATAATTCTTCTGCCCATTTGCTGTCAGTTCCGATAATAATTCTTGCTGCATAAAGTGTATCGCGAACAGCAGAACCTTGTGCCAAGAATTCAGGATTAGATGCAACTTCAACTTTTACATCATTAATTAAAAAATCCTTAATAAACTGTTCAACCTTGTCATTAGTACCAACAGGCACAGTTGATTTCACAACCACAAGACAATCTTTTTCAATAGATTCAGCAATTTGCCTTGCCACAGTTGCTATATATGATAAATCCGCAGAACCGTCCGGTTGTTCAGGAGTTCCCACACCTAAAAATACTGCATCTGCATCCTTGTATGCCAATTTAAAATCCGTTGTATAATCAATCCTGCCTGCAGCATAATTTTTCTGCATTAATTCTTCTAAGCCATCCTCATAAATTGGAGAAGTGCCTTGTTTCATTATATTTACTTTATTTTCATCAATATCTACACAGGTTACTTGGTGACCCATTTCTGCAAAGCATACCCCTGCAACTAAACCAACATATCCTGTTCCTGCTACTGCAATTTTGTACATGTTAAGTCCCCTTTAAATTAGTACTAAGTTATTTTCAAATAGTTAAATTTCTTAATTTACATTATACTGAAATTTTCGGCATAAAACAACTAAAAAGAGAATCTGAAAAGACAAGAGCAAAGAATTTTCTTTGCTCTTGCTATATGTTCTAACTATACATTATTGTATTATATTTTTTATGAATCTTATTAAACACACAGCTGTTTGAGCCCTTGTGGCATACCCTTGCGGGTCTATGGCAGTTGTTGAAGTTCCTGTAATAATACCCTGTGATACTGCCCATTGCATACTATCAACTGCCCATGGTGATATCTTTTCATGATCCTCATACAGGCTTAAATCAGTTATAAAATTATTACCGATATATCCTTTATTTGATGCATAACGATAAAGTATTGCAGCTAATTGTTCTCGTGTTATTTTATCATTAGGCCCAAAGGTTTTTAAATCGTAACCTTTTATTACTCCGTTTTCTTCTCCCCAGGCTACAGCTTTATTATACCATGTGCCTTTTATAACATCATTGAAGTTAGTTGTTTTAAATACATCAGGTTCTTTTTCCATGCGATACAATATTGTTACAATCATACTGCGTGTCGTGTCCATATATGGTTCAAAAGTGGTTGGACCCGTTCCAGACATTAATTCCGCTTTATTTACATATACTACACCTTCATAGAACCAATCGCCCTCATTAATATCATCGAAAGGATTTTTATATTGCTCTTCAATCGGTTCAACAGGACTTACCGTAACGCTTGAGCCGCTCGAACTGCCTGAACCGCCACCGCTTATTTGAGGTAATACTGTAAGCCTTCCTATAATATAATCAAAATCGTAATTATTTGATGCAAAACCTGATATGTTTATATCATATTCGCCCACTTCACTACCCCTTATATATTCACAGCTAAATACAGGCTTTCCTGCTAAATCACTTATTGTATCATTTCCCTTTAATCCGGAAATGCTATAAGTATATGTTGGTGCACTCTTTCCGTAATAAACACTTTTATCATCTGCCGTTACCGTTAACAAGGCAGGTTTAATATTTAACTTTCCGTTTCTTAGAATTAAATCGTAATTTGTATTGGTGTTTTCCTTTTTATTTGACAATACAATTTCATATTCTCCAACATTGCTTGCTTCATTTGCTGTACATGTTATGGTAGGTTCTATAAATGATTTTTTCTCATCTTCTCCAAGCAAATTATAGCTTAAAGTGAATTCCGGATTAGTATAACCATATACCTTTTCTTTGCTATCTGCAGTAATTATTATGTTAGCCTTCTTAATTGAAGCAACGGCAGATAAGCTTCCTGTCAATTCATAATGCTCAGAATAATCATCATTAACATTTACTGATACATTGTAAGTTCCAACATTTCTGAATTCAGTTTCTGTTCCATCCTCCTGATTAACATATGAAATGCCTGCAATGTCCTCAAACGAATTATAAGATGTAGATGTAGCCGAAATATTTACTTTTTGCCCATAACCGTTGTATGTCTTTAATGTATTGCTTATAACTATATTGATTTGTTTTTTGTTAGTTGTAAATGTCACAGAAGCAGTCTGGTCCTTATAATTTCCATCACCTTCCTTAGTTGCCGAAACTGTTACAGTTCCAACACCTATAATTGAAACTATTCCTGAACCACTTGTCACATCAGCATATTCACTCCCTGACTCAATTGCCCAATTAACATTTCCTTCTCCATTTCCTCCATTTGCATATAGGGAAAAAGTGTCCTCATATTCAATATAATTTGAAAGTCCTCCAATTACTAAAGGAGATGTTTGATTTGCTTCAAGTATTGTAAGAATTGCCCCTGTTGAATTACCTTCATAATTATCATTTAATGTTTCAATATTTATATCATATACATCAGCTTCCACCGGCTCTTCTACTTCTGTGCCATCTTTGCTATATATAACCTTGTAGTCTAAATCTTTGACTAATGATATTTCACTTGGTGTTATTACAGCATATTGAGCAGAACCGTTGTATACTTTTGTGTTATTAATAATTGAATATGTCACATTTTTTTTGACAACTTCTATTGTTATATTGCCTGATACTGCCTGATAATTTCCGTCTGATTCCTTAGTAGCGGTTATTACTGCACTTCCGGCACCCGTTATTGTTACTACACCTGTTGAACTGTTTACTTTAACTACGGTTCTATCACTGCTTCTCCAAGTTACCTTGCCTGTGCCTTGGGCAATCCCCATAAGTTTAAAATCTTCATCCCCATAAGTAATTGACGAAGGAAGCCCTTCTATAACCAACTCATTGCTGACAGAAATTGGAGTTATTGTAACTGTTGTATAAATTGTTGTGCTGTAAGGTTTATAATTTGTGTTGTTAAATGATATGCCGGTTACAGTTACTTCTTTGTCAACTCCTGCATCAGCAGTTAGAATTGCAGCTGATATATATTCGGCTGTCAATCCTTCAACATTGGTTATTAACTCTACTTCTACATTTTTATTGCCTGCATCATAAGGTCTTTCTTTAGCTATTGCAACTACCTTTATTGCCTTGGGATGAACAGTAAATAATGTAGCAGCTGTCTGCTCGTCGAAATTTTCAGCTATATTGGTAGCTTTTATTACAACTTCACCTGTGCCTGTTATAGTTACAAAACCTGTGTCAGCATTAACCGTGGCATTGCCTGAAATAATTTCAAAAGTTGTAATACCGTTTATATTTCCGTTTGGATAAACAGCAAATGTATCTTTATATTCTACATACTGCGGTATTCCACCTATTCCAAAATCTATTTGTCCTGCATTTAAAATAGTCATTGTGCCGTCCGCACTGCCCGAATAATTGTTATTTGCTATTAAAACTACAATTCCATATTTACCCGGTTCAACAGGACTGTCCACAACTGAATCATTTTTATAATATGTTATTGTATAGTCAGAACCTGCTTTCAATACTGAAACATCTGAAGTTACATCAGCATATTGTGCAGCACCGTTATAAACTTTATTATTATTTGTAATAATAAATGTAACAGGCTTTTTTTGCACTGTTAATTTAACAGAAGCATACTGTTTGTCATAGTTGCCGTCAGAGTTTTTAGTTGCAGTGATGATTGCTTCTCCTGCAGAATTAATAGTCACATGCCCTTCTATGGAAACTGACGCTACTTGTGGATTGCTGCTTGTGTAGGTAACTATTCCGGTACCACTTCCCCCTGTTGCATTCAATGCAAATGATTCATCACCATATGTCCTTGTTATATCACTGCCTAAAGATAAAGCCTCTCCCGTAGCAGACAGTATAGTCAATGTTCCGGGGGCTGATGTAGTTTGAGAAGCATAGTTTACGGTCTTCTCAATAGTCGCTTTAACATAATAAATTCCTGCATATACAGGTGGCTGTCCATTTGCCGAAGCTCCACTGTTACCGGGTGTTGTTAAAGTTGTGCATGCCCTGTCCGTATAATATACGTAGGTTATATTTCCGGAAGGTGTTTCGCCTCGTACTACGGTAACTGATGCTGGATCAATCATTATAAAGTTTCCCGTATAGATGCTAGTTTTATCTTCTAAATTTATTGTGGGTTCAGCTAAGGTTATTTCACCGGTAATGGATATATATGTAATATTATAATTGGATGTTGTTTCAGTGTCAGTGTCCTGCTTATACACCGTGCATGTTGGAAGCAATGTTTTCTCAGTTCCAACATTTTTGTCATCAAATTTTTGATTTAATACTGCAGTTTCGCCATTAGGTAATATACCTTCAGAAATACCGGGAATTTTATCAGAATTGACTGTTCCATCATAAACTTTTTTATCTACAGTTGCCTGAACTGTTATTGATCTTTTAGCAACAGTAAGTGTCCTTGTTACATCTATTGCAGGATAATACGATTCATTTCCCCCTTCAGATGCTGTTATATCAGTAGTTCCGGCTGCCTTTATAGTTACTTTTCCAGCAGCATCAACAGTAGCTACATTTGAATTTGAGCTTGTATATCTTAAAGTAAGATTTGAATCAGCTGATGCTCCCAACAAAAATTGGTCATCGCCGTATGTTTTAACATCAGGTTGATTAAATGTGATGGTATTGCTATATTTAATGGTTGTAAATGAATTTTTTGCAATTGAGCTATATTTTCCTTCATTGTCTTTAACTACAATATATAAATCATAACCTGTGTTTGCATTCAAACCCGTAATGGTAAATGTCTTCTCTATTCCTGCTGTTATACTGTCATTTCCGCTCTTTTTAACAGTTACTCCACCATAATTTACACCTGATTCTATTTGTGCTGCATTAGGCGCTAGTGAATTAGACGGTACTACCATATAATAAACTGTACCAGAAACACTTGAACTACTCTTGAAATCTGCAGTTTCACTTCCGATATTAAATACAGAAGCTGCTGCTGAAGCAACATCCTTTACGATTTCTTCCAGCTTAGCAAGAGGACCTGCAGCATAATACCATACAATTTCATCGCTGGCATTTGGTGCTAAGTCATTTAAGCGAACATAAAATGCATAGCTTCTATCGCCCCCTGCTGTAATCAAACTCGTTGCAGGGTCTCTACTTATTACAAAATTCCAGCCATAACTGTCACCTATGATTATATTTGCCTTATCAGTATCCGTATAAAACAATACTCCCTCATTGCCTGATGTTATTCTAAGAGCCTTTGAAGGTGTTGATTGATTTGTTATGGTAACAAATGCACCATCAATTAGATTTCCCTTCTCTTGTGTTGGACCATCAGTTCCGCCAACATAGTCATCCCTCGTCCCTACCCAGTAACGCAAATTGCTCACTGTTGAATTACTCAAATTTGTAAATTTTGTGGTAACTTTAATAAAAGATTTCCCTTGAGAAAGCTCGTATTTGTTATTAATTTGAATATCCTTGTCATTTATTTTAACAGATCCGTTAGCAATTAAAGTCCCATAACCCTTGTTTCCGTTTTCATAAGGAGTAAAACCCGTGGAATCTAATGTAAATCCTGACAAAGTAGGATTAGATAAACTTGTTCCATTTAAGTTCCACCAACTCGTACCCACTCCACCTTCTCTTATTTCAAAATCAAGTGGATAATTATAATACGTTAATGCACGCCAACCATTGTTCTGACTGTAGTAAAAAGGTTGTTTTAGATTTCCGGAATCATTAATTGACGTTTCAGCACCAGTGCCAAAACGCAAATGATCATTATTAAAAATTAACATTTCAGAAGCAAAAACATTTTGGGCGGATAAAAAAATTAAAACGCAAAAAAATAAAATTATAAACTTTGTAAAATATTTCCTCATGATTATTCCCTCCTCATAAAAAATTTAATACTATTTAGTCATTTTCTGTAACAATACTTTCCTAATCTTGACCTCCCTTGCAAGCTAATTAAAATTCCGATTTCCTTAATGTTGGTCCCTCATCATCAATAAGCATAACATTAATCATTTACATTTACCTCCATTTGTTTATTTGCTATGCATCATGTTGCTTCAGTACCAAGACCTGCTTTGCTTTCAATATGAGAGCCCTTTTTATAAAGTTTTTTTAGGCTTATATACATTGTTATAAGTATACTATAATAATTAAAAATTTTAAATCATGTTTCATGTCAAAAAAATCATGTTTCGTGCTATGGACAATTTTGAATGGCAGATTTTTTATAGATTGAACGTAAAATAAAAGGGAAATGATTGAACTTTTTCCAAATTGTATTATTGCCTGAACAAACCTCAATATGAAGTTTAGTTTGAGTTGAAATCATTGCAGTATAATGTAATTTAAATAATATTCTAGTTATATTAAAAAATATAA
Organism: uncultured Clostridia bacterium; assembly: GCA_964501385.1. GTDB lineage: Bacteria > Bacillota > Clostridia > Tissierellales > Sedimentibacteraceae > Sedimentibacter. Next base: position 5,530 of record CAZCTI010000039.1, on the reverse strand, counting down.
ATTGTCAAATAATTAGACGCTCTATTTAACTTCAAAATGAGAAAAAGTCGCAAGATTTTATGTTAAATCTTACGACTTTTTCTACACTCTGAAATTACCTGAATTTTATTCAGGGAATTTGTTTTTATTTTACAAATCCTTTGTTCCTTATAGTATGCAATACCATGAACCCTAACAAAATTATCCCAACATATCCATTTATAACATAAATAATGTTCACAAGTCTATCAAAAGGCACTAAAAGCCCTACAAAAACACCTACTGCCGCTAAGCCAAAAGTCATTATTCTAAATTTATTTGTTTTTTCTTTAGAAAATCTTGCAACAACTTGCCACAACAAAGGTACTGAAGTTGTATATATACCTGCAACAACTATTACAGAAAAAACAATTGCTAAGGCAGGGCTTATATTGCCGGCCAATACTAATGATGGTACCATTTTACCAGCTAATTGTTCTATATTTGCCATAATGCCCAAAGCTATTATCAAAAGTGCAAAGCTGAATCCTGCAGCCCCTAATGTAGCACCAAGAACAACTTCTTTTCTGCTTTTGCTAGCCGCTCCCATCGATGACATAAAAGCAGCTAACCATAGCATACAAAAACCAACATATGAAGCTGCTGCATAAAACCAATTAGAAGATGCTTTCATTAATTCTAAATTTGGAATAACTTCATTAGCTTCAATTAAACCTTTTGGATTTCTGATAATTGATGCTAAACCTAAAAATACTGTTAAAACAACGATTACAGGACCAATTTTACCTATGACATCAACTATTTTTCCTAATCCAAATATTACAGTAGATGCTGCTAAAACGCCCATCAATACACCCCCTACCCATACAGGAAGTCCGTATTGTTGGTTAATTGTTGCTCCTGCTCCGCCAATCATAACAATATATGACATATAAATAAATGCTATTGCAAAATAATCATAAAATGATCCTATTACTTTACCGCAATAGTATTGATATATATCGCTGCCTTTTGCAAATTGTTGTTTTTGACCAATTGTAATAAAGTCAATTCCAACATATAAAAACAATAAGAACACAACTACAATACCTATAACGCCTAAATATCCATATGAGCTGAAATACTGAATAATTTCTTGACCTGTAGCAAAACCAGAGCCTATAAGAAATGCTATAAATGCTCCGGCCATGGTTATTATTTTTCCCCAATTTAACTTTTCATTTACCATGTTATTCTCCTTTCATATAGTTAAAGGGGGATAACCCCCTTTGATATTTAGAACTGTGTTGTTTCTGTTATCTCAGTTTCTAAAGCTTTAAATGCTCTTAAAACTAATTTGTCTCTTAAATCTGCTTCCATTTCCTCTGAAAGTGTTGGATTGCCAACAGGATATGGAATTGCAATCGTTGGAACGATTCTATTAGCTCCAACTGATTCTGATATTGTAGTAATTGTAGACATGTGAACTATAGGAATTCCATATCTTTCAATTTCTTTTACCATCGTTGCACCGCAACGTGTACAGGTACCTCAAGTAGATGTTAATATAACACCGTCTACTCCGGCATCTTTTAATTCTTTTCCTATTTCTTCTCCAAACTTAGTAGCATTGCCTACTGATGTGCCTGTTCCGGTCGTTGTATAAAAATAATCATAAATCTTTCCGATTAAGCCTTTCTTTTCATATTTCTTCATTATGTCAAGAGGGGCAACTCTATTAGGATTTTCATTAGCATATACAGGGTCATATCCTCCGTGAATAGTACAAAAATCTACCACTAGAGATTCACTTCCTGAAACATTATATTTTCCCCATTTTTGGGCACTTGCTGATTGGATTCTGTCAGGATTTCCAACAGGCACTATACCGCCGCTTGTAACTAATGCAATTGTAGCTTTCTTAAGGTCTTTTATTGCTTTAGCAGGCTCTACTCTGTCGAATACAGGCATTGGAAGTTCTGTTTCAAATGCTTCGTTGTTTAATCTTTTTATCATCATTTCAACTGCTCTTTGAGAACCCCTTTTTTCTGTAATAACAGTCAATCTTTTACCTTGAGAAATATATCCTTCTTCTTGAGGTGTGCCAAGTTCTTGTTTTTTTCCTAACTTAATAGCGATATTAGCCATTTTAGGCAATGCAGCTCTCATTCCTACTGCAGAATCAGATACGCTAACTACATAAGCTTTTGATTTACAAGCATCAACACCTGGATTTTCTACATACATACCTGTTACTACAGGGATTTCATATTTATCCCATATTGCATTTGCTATACCAGCACAAGCCATACCATATCTTCCTGCATTAAAAGCAGGTCCTGCAACTACAATATCGGGTTTATTATGTTCTACTATATCCATTATTACTTTTAATGCTTTTTCTTTATTTTCATTAAAATAGTTATCTCCGCAAATTATAGTACCTATAACTTCTCCGTCATCTTTTAATAAAGCTTCAAATCCTAAGGCAGGACCAATTGATTTTTTTTCAAACATAGGCTCTATACCGGCTTTCTCTTCACCGCCGATTTGACCAAAAAATTGATTTACATAATATAATACTTTAAATTTCATTGTGATGCCTCCTTCCTAATATTCTTTAACTGTTACATTGTGATATCCGATTTCTGATGTAGAGCCAATTACAGCATTAAGCTCACATTTGAGGGTGCCGTCTTTTTCAAGAGAACCTTCCCAACCTCCGGCTAATGTTGCAATAGCTTTATCGTTTCCTAATACTTTGTCAGCAGGAGGCAACACTACTACATGGCTTACATTTCCAGTTGATATAACAGCAATTGCTTCTTTGGTAGTGTCAGCTAATGGTTGGCTCATGCCATCCCATCCTGAGCATTCATCTGTTATTAAAACAGTTTTAATTTTTGCATCCTCTAATCTCTTGCATATCATCAACAAATCTGAATCTGGATTTCCATATCCTTCTTCTGAAACAATAACTCCATCTGCTCCAAGTGTTTTGCAGAGTTTAGCAGTATAATCACATGTTCTAAATTTGCCTGCTAATGTTGTAAGCTCAGGGCTTAATATTACACCAATAAAGTTAATTGTCTTGCCATGTTGTTCGTATAAATCTAAGATTGATGTATTGTTTTGATGTTGATACGTTGTAATTTTATCACAAGCTGCAACACAGTTTCCGCTTATTACAGCACCGTCAAGTTCTTCGTTAGGATGAAGCAATGTAGGAAGTATAAGTTGGCTGTTAACGCCATAAATATATCCGTCATGAAGCAAACCTTGGGATATAAGCATCTCAACATATGCAACCTTTGGAAGGTTTGGGTATTTTTTTGTTTCTTCTGGTATGCTTCCCATTTCATATGTTATTACTTCATCAGGTTCTACATTTCTTCCAGCTTCTCCTATTATTTGTGAAGCTTTCAATCCTGCAAGTCTAACAGTTGCTTCATGCATGTGAGGGGCTAACCCTTCAACAGGAATAACCTCAACAACTATATTGTATGTAGTTGAAAACGGAGTCCATTTAGCTCCTTCTCCCCACATATCAATTACACCTTCTTGAAAACCAACTATATCTCCTATAGTTACAACAGCAGCCCCATACAAAACATTGACTTTTCCACTTCCTAATTGTGCAATCTTAGATGAAACACCGGCAAAACCATTTCCATCACCTTCAATTTTTACTCTTGGCTCAATAACGTCTTTTACAGGTATAATTCTAACCTTCTCTCCTGGTCTAGCTATACTTATATTTATTTCTTTTACATTAATATCTTCTTTCAAAGCATTAATGATTATTTGCGGATCTACAGTTAAGACACCTTTATCGACTTTCATCTCATTTCCTAATTGTATATCCTTGATTTGAATTCTTCTTAATTCAAGTTTCATAAGACACCTCCTAATTATTAAAACCTAGTCTTTCATATTCTTTTATTGCCGATACTATTAATTCTTTGTCAATTACTGCATAGTCACTACTATTTTCGATATCTGGTTTTCTCACCTCCATATGTTTATTGTAGTTTTCTATACTGCTCTCAATAGTTCTGATGAAAACTTCATTATTATTATCTGTTTTATCTCCTACTAAAATTGATCTGTAAGGAGAAAACAACATTCTGATACTTGCGCCCAAAGGATGAGTAATCAATTCATGTCCTAAATAAATCATATCTCTTACTTTTATCAATACATCCATAAATGTTCCTTTAATAAAAATGACATTACTAAATTCGTTTTTAATTAATGGATTATTGCTTATGATATATTTGTTCATTACAACTCCTTTTTGTTAAATATTATACAAATATTATTATAGTACATATTATATATGTTTTCCTAATGTATTTCAATGGTATTTTTATATTATTTTAATAATATTCTTTAAGAATTCTTAATAATCTTTATATTAAAAAAACACCATATAAAAAGTATTATATGGTGTTTTTTTAATATTATAATAAATCTTGCTTTATTTTTTCTACAAAGTCGTCAATATGTTTTCTTGCAGCTAATTCTGCCTTTTTTGCATCCTTTTCTTTTATACTATCAAATATGTCTCCCAAAGTATCAGTGAATAAATCCATACTGTCAAAATATTTTTCGCAGTAATGCCATAATCTTTCGGTATGATAATGCAATAATTTTAAAATATCTTGAAGCCAAGGATTTTGACAACTAAGATATATAGTATTATGAAATTTCTCATCATCGTTTATAGCTTCTTGATAATCTTTAGTTATATCATAAGTTCGAAGTCTTTTAATAATTTCTTCTAGTTCCTCTATCTTTTCTTGTGTCATTCTTTCTACAGCAAGCCTTACTGCAAATGGGTCAAGCTCTCTTGTCAATTCAAAAACATGCTTCATTTCTTTAAAATCAATTGGTGTTATTTGTGCCCCAAACCTTGGTACAATATTTAAGAGTTTATCGTTGTGAAGTTGTTGAAATACCCTTCTTATGGGAGTTCTACTCATATTAAATTCTTCGGCCAACTCAACTTCATTTAACACCTGCCCTGGAGTATACTCTAAATGAATTATTCTTTTTTTTAGCAATTCATATATTTCATCTGTTTGTAATTTTTCTATTTCCATTTCCATCTATTGTCTCCTTCATTGATTATAATTAGTATTATATTGATAAAACATATAAATTGCAATTGCTAAATTTGCTTTTTAGACTTGGATTTTTGTATTTCAAATCGAACTTATGAAGAAGTTGAAATAAAAAAGGCAATGATTGAAGCTGCTGAAGAAGTTATTATGGTTGCAGATAGCAGTAAACTCAATAAAAAGGTATTTTGTTTTTTATGTGACTTTTCGGTAATTGATAAACTAATAATTGACCAAATAGATGAATCATCCAAGAAATTATTAAATGAGAAGGGTGTAGAGGTCATAATTGCTTAGTTAATAATCTACGAAGAACCTATCTAAGCATCTGTTTAGAACAAAAATTAAATAACTCAAGTTCAATTAATTTACTAATAAAATTCATTGCTGTGCCCATTGAAATTTCAACTAAAATAACTCAAGCCAGCGGTGACTGGCACGTAAATGTT
>CAZCTI010000038.1:10919-14993 GCA_964501385.1 uncultured Clostridia bacterium | reverse complement strand
AATTCCTGCATCATTGATTGCATTTAGCATTGATTTTGATGCCCCTTCTGAGCTTGGGTCAGGACTTGTCATGTGATAAGCATCACAAGTTGCCCCATATCCAACAATTTCACCATATATTTTAGCACCTCTTTTTACGGCATGGTCATAATCTTCAAGAACCATTACTCCTGCACCTTCTCCCATAACAAATCCATGTCTGTCTTTGTCAAAAGGAATAGATGCTCTGTTTATATCAGTTGTTGTTGACAATGTAGTAAGTGCTGTAAATCCTGCAATAGAGCATGGAGTTATGGCAGCTTCAGAACCTCCTGCCAGCATTACATCACAAATGCCATCCTGTATTCTTTTGTAAGATTCTCCTATGGCATTGGCACCTGTTGCACAAGCTGTTACAGTACTTATATTTACTGCTTTGGCTTGATATTTAACGGCAATTAATCCTGATGCCATATTTGAAAGCATCATTGGTATGAAAAACGTAGATACTTTACTTGGACCTTTTGCCAAAAGTTTTGAATGTTCTTCTTCTATAGTATGGATTCCACCTACAGCACTGCCAACAATGCAACCAAATCTGTCGGAGTCAACCTCTTCAACGTTTAAGCCCGAATTCTTCACTGCAATATCTGCAGCTGCAAGAGCAAACTGGCTATATCTGTCCATTCTCTTGGATTCCTTTTTTTCCATGTATAAGGTAGGGTCGAAATCCTTCACTTCAGCAGCTATTTTTACACTGAAATCAGATGTGTCAAAAGACTCTATAAAATTTATTCCACATGTTCCTCTTTTTACATTTTCCCAAAATAAATCACCTGAACCAATGGGGCTAACTACACCCATTCCTGTTATTACAACTCTTCTTTTCATGATTCCTCCTAATAATTTCGTCACACAAAAATAAAATTCGCAAGGCATTTCGCAGTCTCGTTCACCAATTTATTCGCTCCTCACGTCGAATAAATTGGTTTAAGTCATAAAGGGCATCTAAATATAATATCCGCCGTTTACAGAAATAACTTGCCCTGTTATATATGATGCTTTATCTGAAATTAAAAATTCAACACAATCAGCTATGTCCGAGGGCTCGCCCAATCTTTGAAGGGGGATATTTTTCATCATCTCTTCCTTTAAATCTACCGGAATTTTATCTGTCATTTCAGTTTTAATAAATCCCGGTGCCACAGCATTGACCAAAATATTTTTTTTGCCTAATTCCTTAGCCATGGACTTTGTCATACCTATTACACCTGCCTTGGATGCAGAATAATTCACCTGTCCTGCATTGCCGGCAAGACCTACAACTGATGATATGTTAATGATTCTACCCCTTTTTTGCTTTATCATTCTTCTTGCTATATGCTTGCAGCAATTAAAGGTACCCTTTAAATTTGTACCAATAACTAAGTCAAATTCTTCTTCTGTCATTAAGGGAAGTATATTATCCTTTGTAATTCCGGCATTATTAATAAGAACATCTACAGAGCCGAAATTGTTGTAGGCTTCATCAATTAATTGTTTTGCATCCTCATAATCAGATATATCACATTTAACAATTATATTTTTTGTTTCTTTGTTAGTAAAATTGTTTATAAGTTCTTCCATTGCATTAGTGCTGCTTTTGTAATTTAAAACTAAATTATAATTTAATTCATTTAGCCTCTCTGCAATAACAGCTCCTATTCCTTTGGAAGCTCCCGTAATAATGGCAGTTTTCATTGTATTTCCTTCCTAATTTTATTAAGCACCTGCAAATTGCAGGTATGTATTTAAGCCTTGAATATTTTCAATATTTATTGATTTAACATTTTTGTCAATTTTTTTAATAAATCCGGTCAAAGTTTTTCCCGGTCCTATTTCCACAAATGTATTTACCCCATCTGCAATCATTTTTCTTACGCATGCTTCCCATCTAACCGGATTGTAAACTTGTTTTTCAAGTTTTTCGGCAATTGTTTCTTTTGTTTCGTAATATGCTGTATCAACATTTGATATAACATTGCTTTTAGGTTTTTTGAATTTTATATTGTTTAAATCCTCTTTTAATCTGTCTCCGGCAGGTTTAAGCATTGAAGTGTGAAATGGTGCACTAACCTGCAGCTTTACTGCTCTCTTAATATTAAACTGTGATGCTTTAGTTACTGCATTTTCAATGGCACTGCTTTTTCCACCTGCAACTATTTGCCCAGGGCAGTTAAAATTTGCCGGCTCCAACAAACCAAAGTTATTAGTTATATCTTGGCAAAATGCAATTGCGTCCTCATCGGTGCAGCCTAAAAGTGCTAACATGCCGCCTTCTCCTAAGGGAACTGCATTTTGCATGTAATTTCCTCTGTTGTACACTAATTTGACAGCTGTTTCAAAATCCATGGCACCGGCTGCAGTCAAGGCAGAATATTCGCCAAGACTTAATCCTCCCATTACAACAGGGGGATTTTGTGTTTTCTTTAATACTTCATACATTGCAAGGCACACTGTCAAAAGTGCCGGCTGAGTTATTTTCGTAATACTTAATTCTTCATCAGGTCCTTCAAAGCAAAGCTTAGTTATATCAAATCCCAAAGCTTCATTAGCTCTTTCAAATATAAGTCTGCTTTCTTTAAAATTATCGTAAAATTCTTTTCCCATTCCCGCATATTGAGCTCCTTGGCCGGGGAAAACGAAAGCCGTTTTATTCATCCTTGCCTCCTGCAATAAATTTTAGATTTCCTATAATTTTTTCTGCCTCTTCAAACATTTCTGTGATAATTTCTTTACAGCTTTGCTCCTTATTAATCATACCTGCAATTTGACCTGACATTACAGAGCCGTAATCCACATCACCTTCAACAGCAGCTTTATAAAGTCTGCCTCTTCCTAATACTTCCATTTCTTCTATTGTTGCATTGTTTTTTTCCAAATCTTTAAATTTCGTTACAAGCCTGTTTTTCAATACCCTTACAGGATGACCTGTCTTCCTTCCTGTTACGGCAGTATCTGTATCGCTTGCTTTTTTTATTTTGTCTTTGTAATTTTGGTGGACTTTGCATTCTTTTGCTAAAACAAACCTTGTACCAACCTGGACTCCCGAAGCTCCAAGACTAAATGCAGCTGCAATTCCTCTTCCGTCACCTATTCCGCCGGCTGCTACTACAGGAATATTAACCGCATCAACTACTTGAGGAGTGATACACATGGTAGTTAATTCTCCCACATGTCCTCCTGCCTCTGTTCCTTCGCAAATTATGGCATCAACACCTGCTTTTTCAAAATGCTTTGCAAAAGCAACAGAAGGCACAACCGGTATAACCTTAATGCCTGCCTCTTTCCATATTTTCATATATTTACCGGGATTCCCTGCACCGGTTATTATAACGGGAACTTTTTCTTCTGTTAATAATTCGCTAACTTCTTTTGCATAAGGGCTTAAAAGCATTACATTTACCCCAAATGGTTTGTCTGTCAACTCCCTGATTTTATGAATTTCTGCTTTTATTAATTCGGGTGGATTATTGCCGGATGCTATAATTCCAAGCCCTCCCGCTTCAGATACGGCAGCCGCCAATGTTGCGTCTGATATTTGTGCCATACCCCCCTGGAAAATGGGATATTTTATATTAAGTATCTCACATATTTTTGTATAAAACATAACTCTCCTTTTAATTAACAGAAAACGCCTCTACGGCGTCTAATGTTTTTATTGATTATTTTTTTCTGTCAAGTAATTTACTATATCTCCAACTGTTATTAGCTTACCATAGTCATCTTCTTCAATTGTTACATCCAACTCATCTTCAATTTTGCTTATAAGTTCAAATAAGTCTAAAGAGTCAGCTCCTAAATCGTCTTTAATTTTACTTTCCAAAGTAATAGTATCTTCCTCAACATCTAATTCTTCAACTAAAATTGCTTTAACCTTTTCTAAAATCATTATTTCCTCCTAATTAATTTGAATATCTATTGTTTTGATATTTTTACTTATTTAAGTTCAAATATTTTGATATTCAAAGTATAATACTATACTAATCCTTTGTCAATATATTTTTTTAAAAAGGTGGACTTAAGATGAAAAGGGGACGGTTCTTCCTGTCCATA
>CAZCTI010000038.1:0-10819 GCA_964501385.1 uncultured Clostridia bacterium | reverse complement strand
TGGTTCATTTCACGTGTCCACCGAGAACCGTCCCCTCTGGAAAAGAACTATCCCCTAAATTGTTACTTCCAATTAGTTTTTATAGCTTCTATAATATATTCTGCTGCTTTGCCGTCACCGTAAGGATTGACGGCTTTAGCCATCTTCTCATATTCTTCTTCATTTGATAAAAGTAAATCTAAACTGTTATAAATATTAACATATTCTGTACCTAATAATTTAGCTGTTCCTGCTTCAATTCCTTCAGGTCTTTCAGTTTCTTTTCTTACAACCAACACAGGTTTACCTAATGAAGGGGCTTCTTCCTGTATTCCTCCTGAATCAGTAACAACAAGATAGCATTTATTCATTAAATTTGTAAAAGGTAAATAATCCAAGGGCTCTATTAAATGAACGCAGTCCATACCCTCGAATATTTTATTGGCAATATCCCTAACTTTTGGATTTAAGTGCATTGGATAAATTACTTCAACATCTTTATATTTTTGTGCAATATCCTTAAGAGCAGAAAAAATATTTTCCATAGGCTCACCGATATTTTCTCTTCTGTGAGCAGTTAATAGAATTATTTTTTTATTTTTAAAATCTATATTATTAATAATTTTCTGTTCAAATTTAAAATTCTCATCTATAACCCAGCTTAATGCATCAATAGATGTATTTCCTGTTATAAATATTTTATTTTCATCATAGCCTTCTCTTAATAGATTATTCTTAGATGTCTTTGTAGGAGCAAAATGAAAATCTGTCACTATTCCTGTCATCATTCTGTTGGCTTCTTCAGGATAAGGAGAATATAAATTACCGCTTCTAAGCCCTGCTTCTACATGACCTATTTTTACCTGATGATAAAAAGCAGCAAGAGCACCTGCAAATACTGTAGTAGTATCTCCTTGAACCAATATTAAATCAGGTTTAAATTCTTCTATTACTCCTTCTAAACCTGTCAATGCTCTGCATGTTATTTGTGTAAGGGTTTGACCGCTTTCAAAAATATTTAAATCATAATCCGGCTCAATATCAAAAATTCGGAGTACCTGGTCCAACATATCCCTGTGCTGAGCAGTTACACAAATTTTAGATATGAAATGCTCCTCATCTTTTTTAAGAGCCTTAACTATGGGAGCCATTTTCACTGCTTCCGGACGTGTGCCAAACACCACCAAAACCTTAATCTTATTCATAATTCCTCCTATAATTTATCGCAGGGGATTTCAGCAATTTATCTCCTCGCTATCGCTCGCATAAATTGGGAAATCTGTGCGTTTGACCTACCATCAATTTCTTTCTCCCTTTGGTCGAAGAAATTGGGTTAGGTCATAATTATTGTTCTTTTCTTACAAATAATCCTGCTTTTTTAGCTAATAGGAATGCTGCTATAACAACTATTGTAGCAACTGTCAGCCCGATAAATGGGTCCGCATCCGCTATTATTACTGCTACAATTCCCAAAATCATACTTATAAAATACATTATTAAAACTGTCTGTCTTTGATTTAGTCCAAACTTCATAAGCTTATGATGAAGATGGTCCTTGTCGGCTTCCATTATAGGTTTTTTATTTATATATCTTCTAATAATTGCAAATGCAGTGTCAAATATAGGAAGTCCCAATGCAAATACAGGAACAGCCAATGCAACGACTGCAACACTTTTAACCACTCCTGACACAGATGTGACAGCAAGCATGTATCCTAACAGCAATGAACCGGTATCTCCCATAAATATTTTTGCCGGATTAAAATTAAAAGGTAAAAATCCAAGTGAAGCACCTGCTATAATTGCACATTGCATCACTATGAAATCATAACCCATATTTGCTGCCGTAAAAAGAAGGGTGGTGGCTGCAATACTGGCAACCCCTGATGCAAGTCCATCAAGTCCGTCAATTAAATTTATTGTATTTGTTATACCTACTATCCAAAACAGCGTAATTATAAATGACAACCAATTAAACAAGTAAAACATACCTGCTTTTGAAAGAGGATTTGTTATAAAATGTATTTGAACACCGCCTCTTATGGCTATTAATGCTGCTAAAATCTGCATAATAAGCTTAACCTTTGCCTTCATACCATACATGTCATCAACAACACCTGTAAATACAAGTACCGTCGCACCTGCCATAATATGATAATTGGTCGAATTATGAGGCATGTAAACAAACATACAGGCTATTATTGCCACATATATGGCGAGCCCTCCAAAATAAGGCATGGGTTTATTATGTATTTTTCTTGCTTCCTTAGGTACGTCCAATGCTCCCACCCTGATAGCAAGCCTTCTTGCCAAGGGTGTCATTACAAATGATATAATAACAGCAGAAATAAAAGCTATTAAATTTTCAGTCATTATTTTTCCTCTTCTTTAGTAATTTCTATATCCATTATCTTATTTACTCTATTTTCATGTCTTCCGCCTTCAAATTCAGTTGAAAGCCATGCATCCACCATGTCTATTGCAACACCTACTCCGGTAACCCTTCCTCCCAAGGCAAGCATGTTGGCATTATTGTGCATTCTTGACATTCTTGCCATATATTCATTGGTGCACAAAGCACATCTTATTCCTTTAACTTTATTTGCAGCAATTGAAATTCCAATTCCTGTTCCGCAAACTATAATACCCTTTTCAGCTTCCTTATTTGCTACCATCAAAGCAGCTCTTTTGCCGTAATCAGGGTAATCAACGGACTTTGTGTCATAAACACCAATATCATTTAAATCATGACCTTTGTTTATTAAATGTTCTTTAATTGCTTCTTTTAATTCAAATCCTCCATGATCACTTGCCAAAACTATTTTCATATTTCCTCCAGCTTATCTATATTATTAAGTATTTTATTTAATTCTTTTTCAATTTCATCCATGACTTTTTTATACATGTTATAGCTCATCCCATAAGGGTCATGAATATCCGGGCTTGTTAATTTTTCACCGCTTATTTTTGCAGCAAATTCCTTCAGTGTGAAGATACGCAGGTGCGGGGATATTTCACTTGTCTTATTATTATAATAATTAACAATAACATTTTTGTGGCCTTTAGTCATAGTCAAAATTAAATCTGCCTTATCAATTTCATCAATCAATTGCTTTGCCCTGTGTTCCTCTATATCAATTCCCTTTTCCTTTAAAACTGCTATTGCCTTTTCATTGGCATGCTCTCCGGGAAAAGCACTTATTCCTGCAGAAGACACATTAATATTTTCTATTTTGTTTTTATTAAGCATCTCTTTAAAAATACCTTCTGCCATGGAGCTTCTGCATGTGTTTCCAGTACATACAAACAAAATATTCATATCATACCTCAATTGTTTCGCTGGCTGCTTTACCAAGCCTGTTTATTATTGCCTTACCAAGACCATCTTCATTTACTGCCTCTGACAGTATTATATCAACCCCCATATGGTCGAAATCTCTTAAGCTCTTAAATAGGTTTGACGAAATTGTAAGGGGTTTTGTTCTGTCTCCTATGCAAATATTTATTTTTCCTTCATAGAATTTTTCAGTTTGAGCTGTTGACATTATTCCTATCTTAAATCCCTGGGATGTAAATTTTTCATAATCTTCATTAATTCTTTCTGCAATATTTTTTGCTTCACCCTTGTATAGTATAACCTTAGCTTTTGGAGAATAATGCCTGTATTTTTGTCCCGGTGACTTAGGAATAATTTTTCCTTCACCTTTTATTATTGCAGGATCATAATCACATTCCCCAAGAACACTAATGATATCCTCCTTTGTTACACCTCCCGGTCTTAAAATCATGGGAACCTTGCTTGTCATATCAACTACTGTAGATTCAAGCCCTATATTAGTGCTTCCTCCGTCAATAATCATATCTACCTTTCCCATCAAATCTTCTATTACATGAGAAGCGTCTGTAGGGCTTGGTCTGCCTGATATATTAGCACTGGGAGCTGCAATTGGTTTATTGCTTTCTTTTATTATACTTAAGGCAATTTTATTTGAAGGCAGTCTTATGGCTGCTGTATTTAAACCTGCTGTAATTTTATCTGATAATGTATTCTTTTTATATAAAATCATAGTAAGAGGTCCCGGCCAAAATTTTTCTGCTAAAATTATAGCATTTCTTGGAACATCCAAAACTAAATCATACAATTCATCAAATTCTGCTATATGAACTATTAAAGGATTATCCTGAGGTCTTCCCTTTGCCATAAATATTTTGTCAACAGCTTCTTCATTTAATGCATCTGCACCTATTCCATAAACAGTTTCTGTAGGAAAAACAACAATTCCCCCTCTGTTTATAATATCTGCAGCTTCTCTTATTATATTATAATCTATATTATCAGGATTAACCTTTACTATTTTTGTATCTATCATTTTTTACCTTCTTCTTGGGTCATTTACTATGGCTATTATATAACACATTAACTTTATGTACAAGAATTTACTCCTTAATAATTTTTTAATTTCTTAAATTTATTATGGTGCATACATTGAATTGTAAAAGCTACATCTCGTGTCATTGCTATGAATAAACTTCGCGTCAGTGTCATTCTGAGGGCTTTAGCCCGAAGAATCTCAGTTTTTAGAAGATGAGATCCTTCGCTCCGCTCAGGATGACAAGTCAGTTGAGTGCGTATTGTAATTTAAATTACTTTAGGTGCATATAATTAAGGTAGGTGGACACACCTCTTTAGAGGAAAGGGGACACACAAAAGGAGGGAATTGTGGATATATTAGATTATTTGATAATGGGATTTATTTTTGGTGGAATTGGTACCTCAATTGGAGGATTAATATCCATATTAATATATAAACCAAGTGATAAATTAGTTTCCGGAATTTTAAGCTTTGCTGCAGGAATTATGCTTGCAGTAACTTCTTTTGAATTAATGCCTGAAGCATATAAAATCGGGGGGTTTTTCATAGTTACATTAGGGCTTGCAATAGGACTTATAATAGTGTTTGCTGCAAAGGACATGATTCCGGTAAACAAATTAAAACAATATAAAGGTAAAAAGCTAAGCTATATTAAAATGAGTATGATTATAATGATCAGTTTAAGCTTGCATAATTTCCCCGAAGGCGTAGCAGTTGGTTCAAGCTATGTTTATTCTGATAATTTAGGAATTAAAATAGGAATACTCATTGCAGCACATGATATACCGGAAGGCATAAGTGTTGGTATTCCATTGATTATGGCAGGAGCTTCTCCTGTTTCCGTATTTTTATTAACTCTCTTGACCGGTGTACCTACAGCTTTAGGGGCTGTGTTTGGAGCAGTGGTAGGTGGCATTTCTGACTACTTCATAGCTTTTTGCTTATCAGCTGCAGCAAGCAGCATGCTTTATGTATCGGCAAACGAGTTAATTCCTGAAGCAAATATTCTTTATAGAGGTAAAAGCAGCTCCATCTTTCTAATGCTTGGATTTTTAAGCGGTTGTTATTTATCTTTTGCAGTTTGAACTCTTTGTCATTCTGAACACAGTGAAGAATCTAAGAAATGAAGGGGGACACACCTCTACTATATGGATAGTCTTTGAGGTAAAGAGGAATGTCCCCGTACTGTGAGATCCTTCGCTTCGCTCAGGATGACAAAGCGGAAAATTTTCGTCTAACGTGGTGTGGATAACACGTGGTAATTCTGAATCAGTTTTATGTGCTTTCATAAGCAGACTACTCCATTTCATCCAATGTTAAACCATAACCTTCCAAAAATTCATCCATAAATATTTTAACATCTTGCATATCCATCTTTTCTATTTCTTGTAATAGTGATTGCTTGGCTTTTAAAAATTCCTTATTGCC
Organism: uncultured Clostridia bacterium; assembly: GCA_964501385.1. Lineage (GTDB taxonomy): Bacteria > Bacillota > Clostridia > Tissierellales > Sedimentibacteraceae > Sedimentibacter. The sequence continues at coordinate 5,039 of CAZCTI010000038.1, read as the reverse complement.
TGATTTTTCTTCTTCAATACACTTAATGTATGCACTTATTTTATCTGCTGCCTTTATGGTTTTCCAAGTATGTTTTTCATTATTATCAGGAATTAAAATTGGTTTAAATTCATCTTTAAAATCATCCGGAAGCATATTTAATAATCTTTCATTAACCGATAATTCAACTTCTTTATATGCTGTCTTTATTACAGAATTATAATATTTCACCGGTGTTGGCATATCTCCGGTAAATATCTCCGACGCATCATGATAAATTGCATAAAGAGCTGTTTTCTCCGGATTAACATCCATGTTTAAACGTTTTTTCTGTATTACAGCCAGAGCATGAGCAATAACAGCAACATCAAGACTGTGCTCACATACATTTTCTTCTTTTATATTACGCATTAATCCCCAGCGATTAATGTATTTCATTCTCGATATAAATGCAAAGAAGTTAGACTTTTTCATAATTTCTCCTGTAATGTATGGGGACACTGAAGTGTCCCCTTATATAAATTATTTATTTAATCAGCAGCTCACTGACTTTATTGTTTGTATTTATACTGTGAACTTGCATTTTGTTTTCTGAGAATGTGTATAAATAATCTCCTATATAAATTATCCTTCTGATATCATCTCCATAGGACAATTCAGATTCTATGTGAGTTATTTTATTTTTTAAACTTATGCTGTCATTGCTTACATTGTATACATATGCTCCGGTAAAATCATTTTTATAATTATCTGTAGTTCTATATAAAGGAAATGCCATTAATCCTTTATTTAGAGAAAACATCAAAGCTTTGTGATTGTACAATAGTTCTGAATATGACCCTGCTTTACCGATTATTTCGGTAAATGTTTCTTTAGGTTTATTCACATTTGAAACATCAAACATTGAAATTTTCAAACCACCTGTTACAGTTCCTCCCCATTGATTTTCTTCTGTGTCATACCCAAATCCTAAAATATGATTTTCATCAACCATATGCAAATATGTACTGTACCCCGGAATTTTAAGCATTCCCTTTAATTCAGGAGCTTTTGGATTTGATGTATCTATTACAAACAATGGGTCAACCTGTCTAAATGTAACCATATACACCCTGTCACCTGCAAAACGTGTGCTGTAAATTTTCTCACCTTCAGCCAAACCTTCTAATTTACCTAATGGCTTTAAATTTGCATCTAAAATATACACATTGTTTTTGGATGTATTTCTCCACATATCACCGGTAGTTGTTGCAATTCTGAATGCATTGTTGTGCTCATCCATTGAAAATTGATTTATTATGGTTCCCGGAACCTCACCTTGGACAGCTTCACCTAATTTTCCATCATTTAATTTAAATTTATAAATTACTGTGCTTGTTGAATATTCGGGACTGAACTCTTCTGCCTGAATAATCCTGTAATCATATGAATAGTCAGCCACTGCAGCATATAAACTTTCCTGTGAAACATAAATTGTATCTGTACCGCCCAAGTACACATCTACATCAGGTTTAGATGCTTTATCGGACAAATCAATGCCTGCGGTATACATATACCTTGGATTAATATAATTTGGAAAATACTTAATTTCATCGTATCCAAATTCATACTTCTCATTTTTAAGAACATCCGTATAATATGGTAATTGTATTTCTATATTCTTATCGTAATATCCATAACCTAAATTTATATACTTGTTATTTATTAAGTATAAGCTATTGTCAATTACTCTGCCCGACAAATAATTGCCATCAAATAGAAATTCCCTTTCAAGTACAGGTTTTTCAATATTCTCTATATTATAAATCAATACATTTGTTCTGTCCTCATAATATCTTGGAGGCATTATGGAAGGCTTTATCATTGTATCCATACTGTCAATCATTGGTTCCGTCTCATTCATAATATAGAAATAATTGTTTTGACCAATTACAATCAATCTGTTGTCTGTTATAAAAATTTCGCTGATGTTGGTATTTTCAGGAACGTTTATAGTATTAACAACCTTTGGAGACTTTGAATTTGAATCTATTATTTTTAAGCCTCTATTGGTATTTATATAAATATATTTACCGTCATTTTTAATAATATCCCCTTCTTGAACACCTTCAACTTGATTGTTTGTATCAGAGCTGTCTTTGTTAGTAACAGATTCGGCCTGAGGAGGCTGCGGTGCTTGAGGAGACATAGCAGGAGTTTCAGCTTCCATCTTGTCTTCAACAGCATTGTCAACAGCAATTCCTCTTCCCATCCAAATATAACCTTGGAGCTTTGAACTATATTCCAACAAAGCAATTAAATTTTCCTTTGTTCCAACCGTTGAAATTTTATTTTTATCAACAGGTACAGTATTAATTTTAGTTATATAAATTGAACTTGTATTTCCATCCCATCTTACTTCATGTCCCAAGTTTTCAACAATAAATCTGAGGGGAGCAAATGTCCTGCTGTTATTCATTTTAGTGGGTACATCAATACCCTTGATAACACCATTGACAATTACCTTGTCCTTACCTAAAAGCATCTCTATTTCATTGTTGTCATCCTTAATAACTACTTCTTGAAGGCTTTTGTTCCAATCTACCTTAGCCCCCAACTTTTCAAACACACCCCTTAAAGGTATCAATGTTCTTCCATTTTCAATGAAAGGCTCCACATCTAAATATACCTTTTCATTATCCACATAAATATTTATCCCGTCCTTTGCAAAAGCTGTAAAACTTACGCATAAAACTAAAATCAAAGTTATCATAAATACTTTATTAATGTTTTTCATATATTATCACCTCTTTTTCTCTTAGACGTATTTTAATAACATCTTGTTCCTAATTATACCATAATATTTTTCTTTCAAACAAAAAAAGAACGTGGTTATTTACGACAACCCCGTCCCTTGACAAATTAAAGACTTTCTGAACTTTAGAGGTGTGTACCCATTCCTTAAACAAATGGGGTTAGGTCATACGCAGGGGAATGCATCAAATTTGTTTACTCCTCCGTCGCACAAATTTGGCATTCTGTGCGGTTGACCTACCAACCATTTTTCTGAAAAAAACTCAGAAAAATGGGGTTAGGTCATACTAAATGTGCTGCAGCATGTTTCCTCCGGAACGCCCGCATTTTTTCCGTTAACAATTATATCCTTTGCTTCGCAGTGCTCAGACTCATTATAAATACATTTTACAGCCATACACTTTATTTCCGTATTGCTTAAAGGCTCATTTACAGAGCTTTTAACTCCGGGTTTTTGCTCAATAAAGGTATCGCAGCTTGTTGAACGGCTTTCAAATGCTTTTCTTCCGTCAACAGTAAGTGCAGGTGCTGTACATCCTAAACTTTTGTTAAAATAACAATTTGTTACGGTACATTTTATTTCTGCCATTGTTTCTCCTTTCATCAATGGGTTTTCCTTAGTTTATCCCAAAGATGAGTAATTATGCCCTACATTATCTATAATATGCCAATAATAAATCTACCATTCTACCGTAACTTTTCACTCCGTCATATTGATTATTTGCTTTTAAATATGTATCATTTACTTTGTTGGCTGTATCAGAAATCTTTGTGTCAAATTGCTTCCAATAATTCCTTGAGTACTCCATATCTTTTCTCACATCTTTAGAATACATATTATAAAGATTTACAAATGCATCGTAATCTGCCATATAAAGTGCATTCATTGAATGAACCAATGCTGTCATAGTTCCGCTGTAATAAAAATCATCGTAGCCTGACTTAATACATGCTAAATATGATATGAAATTTGCTTCATCTTCTCTCATAAATCCTCTTAAATGCACCAATTCATGAAGCATTACAGAAGGAATTTGATAAGGAGGAATATGAACATTAACATTAGCTTCAAATGTATATGGGAAAAACATTCCTGTTATACCTAAGTAGGACATAACCTTTGATTGTCTCACAGGTTTGGGAGATGAAAAGTCCCCCTTTAATATTTTATATTCATCCGATAACATATTCATGGCATTCTTGGCTCTCTGGGAAGTTCCATAATAATTGTTATCGAATAATTCAGCCGTTCCTGATTTGTTTGTTAACTTATCTCTGTATTCATTTGCATCCTCTATTAATATTTCACAAAGTTCTATAAGTTCTTGCTTTGTAGACTGTTTAATTTCCAAACCACTGTAAATGGTAAATTCATATCTGTAATAATTGATGCCGCAAAATAAAACAAACAATAAATACATCACAGAAAAAAACGATACTAATCCAACAATGTATTTTTTTAAAAAATTCATTGTTCTATATTTTATACTTTCTACTATAGTAATTGCAGTCAATATGATTATTGTCATAAGTAATGCAAAAATAATTAATTCTGCTGCTGACTCGTAAGATTTATATGAGAAAACTCCTATGGTTTTAACAAAAAAAGGGTAAATATTAACTGAATAATATTCTGCGTAACTTAAGTTATTACGCATAAAAATAGTTATAAGAACCGATATAGGTATCAGCCATATGAAAAACCATCTCTTTTTCATTTTTTACCCCTTCCAAAGATATATACGAATTATAACATAACTTATTATTAATTACACTGTTTTTTTATTCTATAAATCAAAAAACCCGAAGAATCTTTCGGGTTTTGTGTGGCATTATTTTACTTCATATCCTGCATCTATTACTGCTTCTTTTAGTACGTCGTCGCTCACTTCTTTATTTAATGTTACACTAACTGATTTTTTTTCTAAATCAACCACTGCATTTTCCACTCCATCTACTGCCTTTAAAACTTTTTCAACGGCAGCCTTGCAATGACCACAGCTCATTCCCTCAACGTGTAATATTTTATTCATTTCATTTCCTCCATTTTCTTTATTATTTTTATTATTTTTTAAATCTGACTTGTTTTTAAATTCATCTGTTTCTTTTGAATATACATTTATAGCATCTTTTGACATTCTTACAGGTTTAAAGAATTTAAGCCTCAAGGCATTGGAAACTACAGAAACTGAGCTTAAGCTCATGGCGGCTCCTGCAAACATAGGGTTAAGCTTCCAGTTTAACAAGCTGTAAAATACTCCTGCTGC
>CAZCTI010000037.1:0-15107 GCA_964501385.1 uncultured Clostridia bacterium | reverse complement strand
GTATTCTTGCCCAATCAGATGTCATGCCATTTGTTGAATGAACTGCTCTTAAGGCTATAGTGTGTGAGTAAGTTCTTTCGTCTCCTGTAACACCTACGCTTCTTATGTTAGGTAGGGCTGCAAAGTATTGCCATATTTTATTTTGAAGACCTGCTTTTTTTATTTCATCTCTGAATATAAAATCTGCTTCTCTTATTATATTTAATTTCTCTTCTGTTACTTCTCCTAAGCAGCGTATTGCAAGACCGGGTCCCGGAAATGGCTGTCTTTCAACTATTTCTTCAGGGATTCCTAATTCTCTTCCCACTTGACGAACTTCATCCTTATATAACTCTCTTAGGGGTTCTATAAGTTCAAAGTCAACATCCTCAGGAAGTCCTCCTACATTGTGGTGGCTTTTGATTACAGAAGCTGCGTCTGTTCCGCTTTCTATAACATCCGGGTAAATTGTACCTTGAACAAGATAATCTATGTGCCCGAACTCATCTCTAAGCTTTTGTTTTTCTTCTTCAAATACTCGGATAAATTCATTACCTACTATTTTTCGTTTTGTTTCAGGGTCAGTTACTCCTGCTAATTTGCCTAAGAATCTTTGCTGAGCATTAACACGAATTAAATTCATGTTAAACTTTTCTTTAAACACTTTTTCTACTTGGTCTCCTTCATCTTTTCTTAAAAGACCATGGTCAACAAATACACATATTAAATTTGAGCCAATAGCTTTGTGAATCATTACAGCTGATACTGATGAATCAACACCTCCTGACAAGGCACAAAGTGCTTTTTTATCTCCAATTTGATTTTTTATTTTAGTAATTGATTCTTCTGTAAAACTTTTTATATTCATGTCATTTCTCATTTTCGTACCTCATATCTCTTTTTATGGGAGTTTTTTTATAGAATAAGATTATCAAAAATTATTTATGGTGTCAATTAATAATTCAAAAGATTAATCCTTCGTTACAATCAGGATGACATGCCTTTGGTATGAAAGACAAAAAGGACATTTCTTAAAAAGAATGTCCTTTTTGTTTACATAAATTAATTTATGTAAACCTACTATAACGAAGCACTGGTTTTCTCGCTGCTGTAGCTTCGTCTAACCTACTTATAACAGTTGTATGTGGAGCTGTTTTTACTAATTCCGGATTATTTTCTGCTTCATCAGCAATTTGCCTCATTACTGATATAAATTCATCCAATGTTTCTTTTGTTTCGCATTCCGTAGGTTCAATCATCATAGCTTCGTGAATAATAAGCGGAAAGTATATTGTTGGGGGATGGAATCCAAAATCCAACAGTCTTTTAGCAATATCTAATGTTGATACATCATTTTTTTCTTTTTGCCATTCTCCTGATAAAACACATTCGTGCATACATTCTGTATTTAGTGGCAGAAAATATTTGTCCTTAAGCTTATGTGCCATATAATTTGCATTCAATACTGCATTTTCAGCAACTTCCTTAAGTCCGTCAGGGCCCATGCTTAAAATATATGTATAAGCTCTGACTAATACAGAGAAATTACCATAAGCTGATTTTACTTTACCAATTGATAAAGGTCTGTCGTAATCCATGTAATATTCATTTTCTTTTTTAGAAATAACAGGTACCGGTAAAAATTCTGTTAAATGTTTTTTTACACCCACAGGACCTGCTCCCGGACCTCCTCCTCCATGAGGAGTACTGAATGTCTTATGAAGGTTTAAATGCACTACATCAAACCCCATATCTCCCGGTCTCGATATGCCCAAAATTGCATTAGCATTGGCTCCATCGTAATACATTAAGCCTCCGGCATCATGAACTATTTTTGATATTTCTAAAATATTCTCATCAAACAATCCTAAGGTATTTGGATTAGTAAGCATAAATCCTGCTGTGTCTTCACCGACTGCTGCCCTCAATGCCTCTATGTCAACCAAACCTTTGTTATTAGATTTTATTTCAACAACATCAAATCCGGCAACTGCTGCAGATGCAGGGTTTGTTCCGTGAGCTGAATCAGGTACTATTATTTTCGTTCTCTTTTCATCATTTCTGTTTTGATGGTATGATTTAATTATCATCAATCCGGCTAATTCTCCATGAGCCCCGGCTGCCGGCTGTAAAGTGAACTCATCCATACCGGTTATTTCAGAAAGCATACTGCCAAGTTCATGCATTAATTTCAATGCTCCTTGAACAGTTTTTTCCTTTTGATAGGGGTGAATTTTCGCAAATCCGTCAAGTCTTGCCGCTAACTCATTTACCTTTGGATTATATTTCATTGTACAGCTGCCTAAAGGATAAAATCCTGAATCAACACCATGATTTCTTTGTGAAATACGCGTAAAATGACGAACCGCATCAAGTTCACTTACTTCAGGAAGTTCAGGGTCAATACTTCTTAAATATTTTTTGTCTATTTCATCTGTTATATCAGGCACATCACATTCAGGAAGTGAATATGCAAATCTTCCTTTTTTGCTTATTTCAAATATTAATTGCATATTACTCACCTGCCTTTCTTGCCAACAAATCAATTTCTTCTTTTGTTCTCTTTTCTGTCACTGCAAGGAGGTATCCGTTCGTCAATTCAGGATAATCCCTTTCTATGTTATAACCACCTATTATATTGTTGCCAAGGAGTTTTTCATTTAATTCATCAACAGAATTTTTACTTTCTACAACAAATTCTTTAAAGAAAGGTGCTGTAAATATAGGCTTAAATTTACCAGTTTTAATTAATTCGTCATATGCGTAATGAGATTTGTTAAGACATAGTTTTGCAACCTTTTTAAGTCCTTCCTTGCCGATGAATGTTAAATACATAGTTGCCTGCAATGCATTTAACGCTTGATTCGAGCAAATATTTGAAGTTGCTTTTTCTCTTCTTATATGCTGCTCTCTTGTTTGAAGGGTAAGAACAAATCCTCTTCTCCCTTCTTTGTCTTGAGTTTGCCCAACAATTCTTCCCGGCATCTTGCGCATTAACTTTTCTGTAACAGCCATAAAACCTAAGTATGGTCCACCGAAATTAAGTGGGTTCCCAAGTGATTGACCTTCACCTACAGCAATATCTGCTCCCATTTCACCGGGGCTTTTTAAAAGTGATAGTGATATAGGGTCTGCACTTACAGTCAAAAGACTTTTGTTTTGATGAGTTATTTCAGCTATTGCTTCAACGTCTTCAATTATTCCTAAAAAATTTGGATTTTGAACAATTACAGCTGCAGTATCCTTACCGATTTTTGAACTTAAATCCTCCAAGTCTACTTGTCCATTTTTATACATTATTTCTTTTACAGTCATATTTCTAAATTTAACATATGTATTTAAAACCTGTCGGCTTTCCGGGTGAACAGTACTTGCTATCAATATCTGATTTCTTTTAGTTGCTTCACAGGACATAACGGCAGCTTCCGCCAATGCGGATGCGCCGTCATACATGGATGCATTGGCAACAGGAAGCCCGGTTAATTCACTTATCATAGTTTGATATTCAAATATAGCCTGCAGTGTTCCCTGGCTTATTTCAGGCTGATATGGTGTATATGATGTATAAAATTCTTGTCTAAGTATTAATTGATCTATGGGAGATGGTATGTAATGGTCATATGCACCCGCTCCCACAAAACATACATACTCATCTGTATTTAAGTTTTCATTAGATAGTGCCTTTACATTTTTTATAAGCTCCATTTCTGACAAAGCTTCCGGTATGTTTAATCTGTCTTTTAACAATACTGAATCCGGAACTGCTTTAAACAGAGAATTTATATCTTTATAGCCTATTTCTTCAAGTATTTGTTTTCGGTCATCATTGGTGTTTCCAATATACCTTGCCATAACTTCTCCTTTATTCGTATATTTGCTTGTATTCTTCAGCAGAAAGCAAGCTGTCTACTTCAGTTGGCATGCTCATATCTATTACTACAATCCATGCATCAAATGCCGATTCATTAATTAATGCAGGGTTATCTTCCAACTCTTCATTAACTTCTATTACTGTTCCTGAAATTGGAGCATAAACATCAGAAGCTGCCTTAACTGATTCAAGTACAACAAATTGATCTCCTGCTTCAACTACAGTTCCTACCTCCGGAACCTCAACATATACAACATCGCCTAATTTATCCTGTGCATAATCCGTAATTCCTATATATGCTTTATTTCCTTCTACTCTCACCCATTCGTGTGATTCAGCATATTTTAAATCTTCCAATAATTTCATGATTTCCTCCAATGTTTTTAATTAAATGTTGTGACACGCACCTTTAATAATACCTTATTGGGAACATTCGTGTGTTCCCTTTCCTTATAAATTAATTTTAAAGGAATGTCTCTTTATATATAAATACCCAATAATAAATTTTTAATTCAATTACTTAGCAGTGTCAACCACCAATTTATCTATTTTGGAGACATTCCTCTTACCCTCGAAGGCTTGCCTCATAATAGAGGTGTGTCCCCATACCTATAATCATCGCATAAATTGGTATTTCATTGCGAATGAACCTACCGCCATTTTTTTGGTTAGGGCATCTTTTTGTACTTTTTTACGTAAAATGGTTTCTTAATTACTTTTGCCTGCAAATTTTTGTTTCTGATAACAATTTCTATTTCACTGCCTTCCTTAGCATATGTAGATTCTATAAGGGCTAATCCTATGTTTTTCTTTAACGTAGGTGAAAAACTGCCTGTAGTTACATGACCTATTTTTCTTCCTTCTGCAAATACCTCATAATTGCTTCTTGGTATTCCTCTGTCAATCATTTCAAAGCCAATGATTTTTCTTTTAAGTCCTTCCACCTTTTGATTAGCTAAAGCTTCCTTACCTATAAAATCATCTTTGTTCAGCTTTACACAAAATCCAAGTCCTGCTTCAAGTGGCGTTATGTTTTCATCTAATTCATGACCATAAAGTGGAAGTGCAGCTTCAAACCTTAAAGTATCTCTTGCACCCAAGCCTGCAGGTAACAATCCTTCTTCTTTGCCTGAACTTAAAAGTAAATCCCACATTTCTTCAGCTTTGTTATAAGCAAAATACAACTCAAAACCATCTTCTCCCGTATATCCTGTACGAGAAACCAATGTTTTTATATTACCAATACTTATATTGTCGCTAAAACAATAAAACTCAATTTCGTTTAAATCCTTTTCTGTCGTTTTCTGCAATATTGTTTGAGCCAAAGGTCCTTGTAATGCTATTTGAGCATAAGCTTCTGAAACATTTGAAATTTTTACATTCCCAAACAATCTTTCTTGTAACCACTCAAAGTCCTTTTCCGTATTGGATGCATTAACTACTAACAGATAATCATCATTGCTGTATTTGTAAACCAACAAATCATCCACAACTCCTCCATGAGGATAACACATTGTTGTATATGCAATCTGATGGTTGTTAAGTACAGAAATATCATTTGTTAATACCATTTGCAGATACTTTTCTGCATCTTCACCTTTTACAGTTATTTCACCCATGTGAGATACATCAAAAATTCCAGCTTTCATTCTTACAGCTTCATGTTCAGGAATTATGCCTGAATATTCGACGGGAAGAGCCCATCCGCCAAAATCCACTATTTTTCCATTAAGCTGAATATGTTTTTCATATAAAGGTGTCTTTTTCATATGCACTCCTTTCAATTTATGTTCTTGTTTTATACATATTTATTAATTTCGCATTAATTGTCAATATTATAAAACCAATATAGGACTGTGTCAATACATATTGCTCGTGAAAAAAAATACTTATGTTTGCATATTGTCTGCATTTTAACAATCTCACTTCATTAGTTATTACTTATTTAAAATACTCCTGAAAACGGTATTAGGGCATACGCAGGGGAATTCACCAATTTATTCACTCCTTCAGTCGTATAAATTGGGAATTCTGTGCGGTTGACCTACCAGCCGTTTTTATGAAATAAACTCATAAAAACGGGGTTAGGGCATACGCATAAAAACGGGGTTATGTCATACAAAAACGGCCATTAACATAATGACCGTTTTTTAATACTATGCTATTTAAAATTATTGTTATTGCTATTGTTATTATTCTTGTTTTTGCTGTTGTTTTTATTATTTTGGTTATTTTGATTATTACTGTTTCGATTATCGGATTTATTGTTTTCACTTCGATTTTCGAATCTATTGTTTTCATTTCTGTTGTCAAACTTGTTGTTGTCGTTTCGATTGTCAAACTTGTTGTTGTCGTTTCGATTGTCAAACTTGTTATTTTCGTTTCGATTGTCAAACTTGTTGTTTTCGTTTCTGTTATTTCTGTTATTATTCTCGTTGTTCATTTGTTTTACTTGCTCCCTTAAGTTTTGTTGGCTGTCTAATTTCACACTGTTTTCCCAATTTAATAACTTTTCATCGTTATTTTTATTGCTAAAATTGAATTTCTTTATACCCATCATCCCTTCATACGTATTTGAAGATGTTGTCACCTACAAGAATATTATTAACTTTTATATAATTATTATTACTCCAATAATTACAACATTAGAAAATAATATCCAAAAATTCAATTTACTAACTCAGGAATTGGTACATGGCAATACCGGCAGCAATTGTTAAATTTAATGAATCGATTCTATCGGTATGTTTTATTATTACACTTGTACCTATGTGAGCAAAACTATCATCTAAACCTGTTGATTCATTGCCAAAAATTAAGGAAAAACTTTCGTTGCTGTTATGATTAACTTCTTTTAAAGATATTGCACCTTTAAGCATGAATGTATAAAATGTATGCTTATTAAAGCTTTTATGATATTCCTCAAAACTATCATAATATTTAAAATTGATTTTAAATATTGCTCCCATAGAAGCTCTTATTACCTTTGGATCAAATATATCAACACCGGGACTTATTATTGCCAAATCATTTAAACCAAATCCTGTTAAAGTTCTGATAATTGTACCCATATTACCCATGTTGCCGGGGTTAACTAAGACAATATGAGAACCTTCTGTAAGAGCACTCTGATATTTAGAAAAAACACCAGCCACATAACAATTTTCTTTAGGGCTTATTTTACTTATTGCCTTATCATTTATTTCGGTCTTAATATTGTATTCTTTACAAAGTTTGAAAATATCCATATCGGAATCAGCCCTGTAGTATGAGCTTACTAATACTTTTGTTACTGACTCAGGTTTCGATCTAATAAGCTCTACCGTGGGAAAAATGCCAAGTGTATATGAGTGTTCAAAATTCTTTTTATATGTTTTAATGTCCATAATATACTCCTAAAATAAACCAACGGTCTTTAAAATAAATATATATAAGAAGATGCTGAAAGGACTTACAATAGTTGAGAAAAACACAATCTGTCCTGCTAATTCATAATTGCAGTCGCACTGCTGTGCCATAGTGTAGCTTGAAACAGATGCCGAAGGTGCCACCATTGAAAATAATGCACATAATTCCACTCCCGTGTACCCAAAAGCAACTGATACTAATACTACAATTGCAGGAATAATGAATAATTTCCCCAATGAAACCCAAACTAAATATTTCATATTTTTCCGCATATTGTTGATTTCGATTTCTCCTCCAAGAACCATTAATGCAATTGGTGTCGCTGCTTTTGAAATGTCTGAAATTGTTTTTTCTATGGACACAGGAAGATTTATTTGTAATACCGATGCTGCGATACCAAGCAGTGAACCTATTATTAAAGGATTTTTCAAAATACTCATAGCTGTTTTTTTATAACTCTGTTTTTCTTCTGTAAATACATCTAAAATTACAACTGCCAAAAAGTTATAAAGTGGAATTATTATTGCAATAAGTGCAGTAACAACGCCCGCACCTTCTTCATCAAAAATATTAATACACAACGGCACTCCAAATAGTATAAAATTACTTCTGTATAACCCTTGTATAATAACTCCTCTGTTTCTATTATCCTTTTCTAATTTAGGTATTACAATAAACATTATTCCAATAGTGACTAAAACTATGCCTATGGCAAATAAAATGAATTGTAAATTGACTTCCTCCGATATTTCACTATTATATATATTGTTGAACAATAGAACCGGCAACAATACTTTAAATGCAAAGTTGTTTGTTTTTTTCAGAAAACTTTCATCAAATATTTTTATTTTTCGAAGAAAGGTTCCTAAAAACATCATTAAAACCAAAGGTAAAACAACATTCAAAGAAAATATTAAATTATCCACTATAAAGTCCTTCCTACCGCGTTGTCATCCAACGCTTAAGCTCAGATGACAGATTTATGATTTGTTTTATATTGTTAAATATGCATATATAAGTTTGATTGTATTTTCAATTCCGTCAATATGGGTTCTTTCCATGCCGTGGGAAGCATGAACCCCGGGACCTATTAAGCCACCCTTAATATCATTACCGGCACTAAGGGATGCTGAAACATCTGAACCATACATTGGATATACATCTACAGCATGTCTTATATTATTATCTACAGCAAGCTTTATTAATTTAGAAGTAATATCATAATCATAGGGACCTGAACTATCTTTCGCACAAATGGACACATCCTGTTCTGTACATGCTAAGTCTAAGCCTATACATCCCATATCAATTCCTATAAGTTCATCAATATCATCCGGAATGCTTGAGCAGCCGTGACCTACTTCTTCATAAGTGGATACTATTATTTTTACTTTATTTTTTGGTTTTGTATTAAGTCTTTTAAATAATTCCATCAAGCTTAAAGCACAAGCAGTTCCTGCTTTATCATCTAAATATCTTGTTTTAATAAAGCCTGAAGGTGTTACTGTGAATTTCGGTTCAATTGATATGAAATCTCCTGTTTCAATTTTAAGAGCTTGTACATTTTCTTTGCTCTTTACAACTTCATCCAATCTAACCATCATATTTTCTTCGTTTCTTTCTTTATCCTTGGAGTCCTTGTAAACATGGATGGCTGGTGATGTTGAAAGCATGGTTCCTGTGTAGATTTTTCCATCTCTTGTATGAATTTTACAATACTCCCCATCAAGGGTTGGAAATAAGTTACCTCCTATTGATGTAATTTTAATTGTTCCGTCTGAATTTATTGATCTTACCATGGCTCCTAATGTATCCACATGAACAGGAATTCCAACACAGTACGTGTTGTCCTCTCCTTCTATTTCAATAATCCCGTTCCCCTTTTTATTTTTTTCAAACTTGCATCCAAAATCATTTGCTACATTTTCAATGTGTGATATAACATTGCCGCAATATCCTGTAGGACTTGGTATATTTACTATTTCTTCCAATAGCTTTAATGTGTATTCTTTATTAATTTCTATGTTCATATTCCACGCTCCTGTTAATTTCTTTGTTTATTATACTCTCAAAACAGTTCTAAAACAATAGTTTTAATTGCACAACTTGCCTTTTGAAGATATAATGGATGTATATACGATTCCACTTTATCATCATGAGCGTAGCGAAAGATGCCCTAACCCCATTTTTTACTGCGTTCAGAATGACGAGGGCTACGACCACGGAATAATGATTATTCATAGCATTGGGAGGTAAATATGGAAAATTTAAAGCTTAAGGATTTTTTAGATTACACCTTTTTATCCGGGCTTGAGCTGTCGCCCGATAAGAATTATGGTGCTTTTGTAGTACATACCTCAGATTTTGAGGATAACAAATATTCATCCAATATATGGACTTATAATTGCACAACAAAAGAGTATAAGAAACTTACATCAATGAATGAGGAAAAGGGATTTATTTGGCTTGACAACAACACTATTTTATTTCCTTCATTGAGAGATGAAAAACTTAAAAAAAGGATAAAAGACGGAGAAGATTGGACTGTTTTCTATGCCATTGACATCAACGGAGGAGAGGCATATGAATATATGCGAATTCCCATGAAAGTAAACAGTATTAAAAAAATTGCTGATGAAAAATTCCTTTTGACTGCAACATACGACCATTACGGCATTAACCTTCATTCTCATAAGGGAGAAGAAAAAGCAAAGGCAATTGATTTAATAAAAGAAAACAAGGACTATGAAATATTAGATGAAATTCCATTTTGGTCAAACGGCGAAGGATTTACAAATAAAAAAAGGAATCGACTTTATTTAATTGATAAAGGAACAAAGGATATAGTTCCTATATCTAACCAGTTTGAAAACATCAACGTAACAAGCATAAAAGACGGAAAAGCTTTGTATACTTCATCAAATTACACAAATAAAATGGAGTTGACAACCGGGCTTTTCATGTACGATTTATATAACAGTGAAGCTCTTTGCTTGGTTGAAGATTTAGAATATCAAATAGAATTTGCTGAATTTGTAGGTGATGAAATAATTGTGGCAGCTACTGCAATGGATAAATACGGACTCAATCAAAACTTTAATTTCTATAAAATTAAAGAAGGAGATTTAGTATTATTAAACAAGCATGATTATGGTTTGTACAATTCCGTAGGTTCAGACTGCAGATATGGAGGAGGAGCTTCAAGGAGAGTTTCAGAAAACTCTTTGTATTTCACATCCACAGAGAATAAAAGCTCATTTATTAAGAAGCTTTCATTAGATGGAAATATAGAAAAATTAACTGCTGATACAGGCTCTGTAGACTGCTTTGATATATGCAATGAAGGAATTATATTCATTGGGCTTAGAGGAAAAAGGCTGCAAGAAATTTATACATTGAAGGGTAATGTTGAAACCCAACAAACAAAGTTTAATGAAAAAATAATAGAAACTAAAAATATAATTAAGCCGGAATCATTAAATTTCGAAAATGATGGGGTCCAGATAGAAGGTTTTGTGTTAAAACCAGTTAATTATGACGAAAATGAATCCTATCCCGGGATTTTAGACATTCATGGAGGTCCTAAAACAGTGTTTGGTGAAATTTTCTATCATGAAATGCAGTATTGGGCAAATGAAGGATATTTTGTGTTTTTCTGCAATCCAAGAGGAAGTGATGGCAGAGGCGATGAGTTTGCAGATATAAGAGGTAAATACGGCACCATTGATTATGATGACCTGATGAAGTTTACAGACAAGGTTTTAGAAAAATATCCGCAGATAGACAGTGCAAGAATCGGTGTAACCGGAGGCTCATATGGTGGGTTCATGACAAATTGGATTATAGGACACACCGACAGATTTAAATGTGCTACATCTCAAAGGAGTATTTCAAACTGGATTTCAAAATTCGGCACCACAGATATCGGGTATTATTTCAATGCAGATCAAAATTTATCAACACCTTGGGACAATGTTGAAAAAATGTGGTTCCATTCACCGCTTAAGTATGCCAATCAAGCTGTAACTCCTACATTATTCATTCATTCGGAGGAAGATTACAGATGCTGGTTAGCAGAAGGATTACAAATGTTTACTTCTCTTAAGTATCACGGTGTAGATGCAAGACTTTGCATGTTCAGGGGAGAAAATCATGAGCTGAGCAGAAGCGGCAAGCCTCGTCACAGAGTAAGAAGATTAGAAGAAATAACAAATTGGTTTGAGAAGTATTTAAAGTGAGCAGACAACCCAAATTTTCAATTTGGCGTTGGTCGCTCATCCTGAGCAAAGCGAAGGATCTTAGGTTTTTAAGGAAAGGGGACACACCTTTATTATTGGGTTAGTCTTTGTAGTAAAAGGAATGTCCCCGTACTTGAGATTCTTCACTGCGTTCAGAATGACACTGACGTGATGGTTATTCATAGCAGTGACGCTACGCACTGTTATTCATAGTAATGACAAAGCCACCATTGACGGTGGCTTTTTGTAAGTACTTGGTGTAAAACTAATTATTTTTCAATACATGCTTTACTTTGTATCCCTGTTCATTTAGTTTTTTCTCTATTTCAGATGTATCAATGGTTTCCGATCTAATAACCACGTCTCTGAATCCCTCGCCGCTAAATACTGCAATATGGGTTATATTAACATTCAAGGATTCAAATATTTCTGCAATATCTGCCATAGCACCGGGAACATCTTTTGCTTCCACAGTTATGCGGCTTCCACTGTCTTTAAACCCCAAGAGGTCAATAAAAGCGTCA
The DNA here is from genome assembly GCA_964501385.1 of uncultured Clostridia bacterium. GTDB lineage: Bacteria > Bacillota > Clostridia > Tissierellales > Sedimentibacteraceae > Sedimentibacter. The sequence goes on along the minus strand of CAZCTI010000037.1, from coordinate 3,087 downwards.
AAAATATCACTTTCTGTTATAATTCCCACCAATTTTCCATCTTCAACCACAGGAAGTGTTCCGATTCTTTTTTCTCTCATTATAACTGCAGCTTCTTCCAACAAACTGTCTGCTTTAATAGTTGTAACATTTTTAGACATTGCGTCTTTTACTGTTAATTTAGTTAACAAATAATTAATTTCAAAAATACTCAAGGATGTAGCTTTTGTAGGTGATACCTTTTGAATATCACTTTGTGTAAGAATACCCACAACTTTTTCTCCATCCACTACCGGCAATCTTTTAAGACCTTTTTCCCTTAAAAGAGCCACTGCATCGGAAATAGATGCGTTAACTTCAATTGTGTAAGGATTCTTAGTCATCCGGTTTTTTACATACATACTATTCACCTCCTAAATATGCTTTTTTAATTTCATCGCTCTTTGATAGTTCTTCACCTGTACCGCTCATTACAATAGAACCTGTTTCAATAACATAGGCTCTGTGTGCAATTGATAAAGCCATTTTTGCATTTTGTTCAACTAAGAGTATTGTAGCACCTTCTTTATTTATATTTACTATTATATCAAATATTTCTCTGACAAGCAATGGTGCAAGCCCCATAGAAGGTTCATCCAAAAGAAGTATTTCAGGTTTCGACATTAAAGCCCTGCCCATAGCTAACATTTGCTGCTCCCCTCCGGACAATGTGCCTGCTGTTTGCTTTTTCCTTTGACCAAGAATTGGGAATAATTTATAAACATTATCCATATCTTTTTTAATATTTGATTTATCACGCCTTAAATATGCTCCTAATTCCAAATTTTCCACTATTGTCATAGCAGGAAATATTCTTCGTCCTTCAGGAACCTGTGATATTTTCATTTCAACCCTTTTATTAGCTGGTATACTTGTAATGTTTTTCCCTTTAAAAATAATTTCTCCATCAGTGGCTTTGTTTAACCCCGAAATTGTCCTAAGTGTTGTAGTTTTGCCGGCACCGTTGGCACCTAACAATGTAACTATTTCACCGGGATTTACATTTAAAGAAACATTCTTCAGGGCATGAATAACTCCATAATGAACATTAAGATTTTTTATCTCAAGCATTTTATACATCCTCCCCTAAGTACGCTTCTATAACTCTCTTATTATGCTTAATTTCGTCCGGTTTACCGGATGCAATCATTGTGCCGTAATCCAATACATATATGCGTTCGCAAATTTTCATAACCAATGACATATCATGTTCTATTAAAAGTACTGTCAGGTTAAATTCTTTTCGAATTTTAGCAATAGTTTCAGTCAAATTTGCAGTTTCATTGGGATTCATACCTGCTGCCGGCTCATCCAAAAGCAACAACACTGGCTTAGTTGCCATGGCTCTTACAATTTCAAGGTGCCTTTGCTCTCCATATGGGAGATTTTTTGCAAGTTCATTACTTTTGTGAGTAAGTTTAAATATATCTAATAACTCTTCTGCTTCCTTTTTAAGTCTTTCTTCTTCAGCATAAAATTTATTGGAACGAAAAAGTCCGGAAGTAAGTTTATAATTAATATTTTGGTGCATTGCAATACGTATGTTGTCAAGAACCGTTAAATCTTTAAAAAGCCTTATATTTTGAAATGTTCTTGCCAAACCTATTTTAGTTACATTGTATGGCTTAAGACCTCCAATTTCCTTTTTAGTTCCCTCTACATCCAATTTAATGTTTCCTGTTGTAGGTGCATACACTCCGGTTATAAGATTGAAAAAGGTTGTTTTACCTGCACCGTTAGGTCCGATAAGTCCTATAAGCTCTCCCTTTTTAATGTTCATGCTGACATTGGATACTGCTGTAAGTCCACCAAAGGACTTGGTTAATTTTTCAACCGTTAATAGTGACATATGGGGTCCCTCCTTTACTCAACCTTAGCATTGCTTTTTTTAAATTTAAATAAATCAGTAATTTCCTTGCTGCCTAACAAACCTTGAGGTCTGAAAAGCATTATTGATATCAACAAAAGTGCGTATATAATCATTCTAAGTTCTGAATAGGACTGAAGTACCGTAGTTATAAGGGCTAAAACCATTGCTGCAATAACTGAACCTGTAATACTTCCCATGCCACCAAATACAACAATTACTAAAATATCAATGGATTTCTGGAACCCGAACATCATAGGATTAATAAAGTAAAAATACGATGAATATAAGGCACCGGCTACTCCTGCAAAGAAAGCTCCCATGGCAAAAGCCATAACTTTATATTTGGTAGTATTAATGCCCATGGATTCTGCTGCTATTTCATCTTCTCTAATTGAAATACATGCACGTCCTTGAGATGACTTGACAAAATTATTTATTATTACCAATGTTAACACGGTAAACATAAATAGCCACGTCCAATTGGTATACCTTGGTATACCGAATAAACCTGCAGCTCCGTTAGTAATATCATCCATATTTAAAAATAAAACTCTTATAATTTCAGCCATACCTAATGTTGCAATAGCTAAATAATCTCCCTTAAGTCTCAAAGTAGGCATGCCTATAAGAAATCCCACTAGAGCAGCAGCCACTGCACCCAATATAATACCTGCCAAGAAACCGATAGTTGAATTCATTTCCATATTTATAAGGGCACCTACATAAGCTCCTATTGACATGAATCCTGCATGACCAAGTGAAAACTGTCCCGTAAACCCTGTAACTAAGTTCAAGCTTACGGCAAGAATTATATTAATGCATATAGTTGCAAGGGTAATTTCATAGAAGCTGTTTATGAATCCATTTGTTATAAGAACCTGAACCAAAGCATAAATAATTATTATAATAATTAAAGTCATTATATTCTTTTTATTTATTACCCTCATATTACACCTTCTCCTTCGTATTCTTGCCTAATAAACCGGAAGGTTTCAAAATTAGTATTACAATTAAAAATGCAAACACTGCTGCATCTCTAAACTTTGAATTACCGTAGCCTGCCACCAATGTTTCAAGCATTCCTATGGATAGACCTCCAATCATGGCACCTGGTATACTTCCTATACCTCCGAAAACTGCAGCAACAAAGGCCTTTAGCCCGGGCATTGTACCCATAAGAGGATCAATGGAATTATAAT
>CAZCTI010000036.1:0-15419 GCA_964501385.1 uncultured Clostridia bacterium | reverse complement strand
ATATTGGTAAATCATTTGTTGCATTGGCAGTATCAGCATTTGCATTAACAAGCTTGGACACTGCTACAAGACTTGGAAGATTTATATTCCAGGAATTCTTTGATAATCCTGAAAAAGAGAAAAAATCAATATTTACAAATATGTATGTTTCTACCCTAATAACCGTTGCAATAGGAGGTTACTTGGCTGCAGGCGGTTATGCAAGAATTTGGCCAATATTCGGTTCAGCAAATCAACTTTTGGCAGCATTATCACTTTTAGCAATAGCAGTATGGTTAAAGAAAACAGGAAAGAACTATCATATGCTTACAATTCCAATGATATTCATGTTAGTAGTTACTCTTTCTGCATTAGTATTATTGATTAAATCTAACTTGGCAGCAGGAAATTATTTATTGGTAGTATTCCCTGTATTGTTATTCATACTTGCAATTGTATTGGCTAAAGAAGGATATCAAATAATATTTGGTTCTCAAGATTTGCAAAATACATCTAAATCAAATTAAAATACTATTTTATAAAAAAATATTTAATTGTTTTTTACACACCTTAATATTTATTATAGAACCATTTATAAAAGGCTGCCAAGTGCAGCCTTTTTTGTATACTATAATTGCAAATATATTGGTGATTAAGACTTCGTATTTACATTTTGTTGATTATTTGATACAATCTAATTAATATATTAGAAAAAGGTGAGTTATGGATAAAATAATCAGTTTCTTATTTAGAAGAGTCACCTTGGTATCATTAGCAATTTTGGCTCAAATAATTACACTTTCTTTAATGGTATGGAGATTCAGCAACTATTTCTATGTATTTGATATAGCTTTCATGATTATGAGCGTTTTGGTGGTATTGTACATATTGAATAGAAGAATCGACCCTACTTATAAAATTGCGTGGATTATTCCCATTATGATTTTACCCGTGCTTGGTGGGCTGTTTTATGTGTTGCTTGGAGGAACAGGATTATCCAATAGCATGAAGAGCAAAATGCATACAATAGTGGATAAAATGAAAGAATGCCTTCATCAGCATCCTGTCACCATGAATAATCTTAAAATTGAAAACAAAATTTCTTTTAACCAAGCTAAATACATAGAGAAATATTCATCCTGCCCTGTTTACGACAATTCGGCAACAGAATTTCTGCCCTCGGGGGAAGAATTTTTTGAACGATTAATAGAAGAATTGAAAAAAGCAGAAAAATATATATTTTTAGAATTTTTTATAATTGAAGAAGGAATAATGTGGAATACAATTTTAGATATTCTAAAAGAAAAAGCAAGACAGGGCTTGGATGTGAGAGTTGTTTACGATGATTTCGGTTGTGTAACAAGACTGCCCAGAGGGTACAATAAAACACTTGAAGGGTATGGAATTAAATGCAGTATTTTTAATCCGTATATACCTATATTGTCATTTCGTTTAAACAACAGGAATCATAGAAAGATTGTAGTAATAGACGGAAAAACAGCTTATACGGGAGGAGTAAACATAGCTGACGAATATATAAATGCTGTTGAAAAATTTGGGCATTGGAGAGATAGTGTCATTGAAATAAAAGGAGATGCAGTATGGAGTTTAACAGTAATGTTTTTGTCCATGTGGAGCTACCTTCGAAATCATGATGAAGATTATGAATATTTTATGCCTGAAGATTATGACCAAAGCATTGAATGCCACGGATATGTCCAACCATTTGATGACAGCCCATTAGATGATGAGCATGTAAGTGAAGCAGTTTACCTAAATTTAATTAACCAGGCAGAAAAATATATTTATATAGAAACACCATATCTTATTATAGATAATAAAATGATGGTTGCACTATCAATGGCTTCTAAAAGAGGAGTGGATGTAAGAATATTAACACCCTACATTCCTGACAAATGGTATGCATTTTATGTTACGGAATCTAATTACGAAGAATTGTTGGAAGCAGGGGTGTCCATTTATCAATATACACCCGGCTTTAACCACGGCAAAACATTTGTTGTTGACGATGATTATGCTGTGGTTGGTACTATTAATTTAGATTACAGAAGCTTGTATCTGCATTTTGAATGTGGTGTATGGATGTACAATACAGACAGCGTACAGCAGGTAAAGATGAGCACATTAGAGGCTTTAAAATTGAGTAAGCAAGTAACGCTAAAAGATATAAAAAGCATCCCTAAAACTAAAAAAATAATAAGATCTGTTCTTAGGATATTTGCACCATTGATGTAAAAAAACCATAGAAGGCCGGAGGGGACAGCTCTTTCCGGACATTTTTCTTGAGGTTTAGTCTTAATCTATCTAATGTGGCGAATGACGCGGAGAACCGTCCCCATTGGACATTGGATTAAAATTTGTCCACGGAGAACCGTCCCCATTGGACATGAAAGAGGACTTTTATGGAAAAAAACATTAAATTTTATTGGACATTATTTATATCAACATTTTCACTCAGTGCTTTTACTATCGGAGGTGGGTATGTAATAGTTCCGCTAATGAGAAAAAGGTTTGTAGAAGAGCTTAAATGGATTGATGAAGAAGAAATGCTTAACTTAATTGCACTATCACAATCAGTACCGGGACCTATTGCAGTCAATGCATCCATTATGGTGGGCTACAGGCTTGCGGGATTATTGGGAGCTTTGATTACAACGGTTGGAACTGTACTGCCTCCTTTAATAATAATAACTGTAATAGCAAAGTTTTATACTGCATTTAAGCAAAACCGTATTGTAAGTGCACTTCTTTTGGGAATGCGTGCAGGAGTAGCGGCAGTAATAATCGATGTTATAATAAAGATGGTAAAAAATATAATAAAAAGCAAAAATTACATTTCTATAACAATAATGATTGTTGCATTTATTGCCGCAGTAGTTTTTGATTTAAATGCTGCTTTAATAATAATACTTTGTGGTGCTTTTGGAGCATTTTACTATAATATTGTTAAAAAGGAAGGCGAAAATCAATGATATATTTGGAGATATTTTTAAGTTTCTTTCAAATAGGGCTATTTAGTATAGGGGGAGGATATGCAGCACTTCCTTTAATAGAAAATCAGGTAATTGAAGTTCACAACTGGCTTACAATTGCTGAATTTGCCGACTTACTAACTATATCCCAAATGACTCCTGGACCTATTGGCATTAATGCATCAACATTTGTTGGGACAAAGGTTGCAGGATTACCCGGGGCTATTATTGCAACTATAGGATGCGTTACACCTTCATGTTTAATAGTATTGCTTCTTTCTTATTTTTATTTTAAATACAAAAATATATCATCAATTCAAGCTATATTAAAGGGTCTGATACCGGCAGTAGTATCATTGATAGCATCTGCAGGTTTATCAATCTTAATGCTGACTATATTTAAAACGGAAGGAATCTCATTGTTAAATGCTAAATTAAGCGATATTAGCTTTATATCGATAACTATGGTTGCAATAGGCGTATTTATTCTTGGAAAATATGAGATTGACCCCATAAAAGTAATGATTGGAACCGGAGTAGCAGGTGTTTTGATTTACGGATTATTTTGATAATGCCATGTTTTAAGGAGATAAAATGACACACAATAAGTTTACTCATCTTCATCTACATACAGAATACAGTCTTCTTGACGGGGCCTGCAGAATTAAGGAATTAATTAAAAGAGCCAAGGACTTAAATATGGATTCCTTGGCTATAACCGACCATGGCAGCATGTATGGAGTGGTTGAGTTTTATAAGCAGGCAAAAAAGGAAGGTATTAAACCGATACTTGGCTTTGAAGCATATGTATCACCTCGTAAAATGATTGATAAGGATCCACAAAAGGATAAAAATCAGTATCATTTGGTTTTGCTTGCAGAAAATCAAGAAGGCTGGCAAAATTTAATTAAGCTTTGCTCCATAGGATTTGTGGATGGTTATTATTATAAACCGAGAATAGACCATGAAACATTGAAACAATATAATGGAGGCATTATTGCATTAAGTGCATGCCTTGCCGGAGAAGTGCAGTCATATTTGTTGGACAATAACTATGATGAAGCATTAAAAGCAGCACTTTTATATAAGGATATATTTGGAGAAAATAATTTTTACCTTGAAATGCAGGACCATGGCATGGAAGAGCAAAAAACCGTAAACAAATCATTGTTAAAAATCAGCAAGGAAACAGGCTTAAAGTTAGTAGCCACAAATGATGTACATTACATAAACAAGGAAGACGCTTACTTTCATGATGTGCTTCTTTGTATACAAATACAAAAAACCATTATGGATGAAGATAGAATGAAATTTCCCTCTGATGAATTTTATTTGAAGTCATATGATGAAATGGCATCTCTTTTCCCTGAAGAAGCAATAATAAATACAGAAGAAATTGCCAAAAGGTGCAATGTAGAATTAGATTTTAACACTGTTCATCTCCCCGAATTTAAAATTCCGGGAGGATATGAAAAGTCAGAATATTTTAGGAAAATATGCCAAGACGGTTTGAAGGAAAGATATAAAAATATAACAGAACAAATTCAGCAAAGACTGGATTATGAAATAAGTATAATAGAACAAATGGGTTATGTGGATTATTTTCTCATAGTGTGGGACTTTATTAAATATGCCAAGGATAACAATATTATGGTAGGTCCCGGAAGAGGCTCCGCAGCAGGAAGCCTCGTAGCATATTCCATGAAAATTACAAACATAGACCCTTTGAAACACAATTTGATATTTGAAAGGTTTTTAAATCCTGAGCGTGTAAGCATGCCGGATATAGATGTGGATTTTTGCTATGAACGCCGTGAAGAAGTAATAGATTATGTCAAAGAAAAATATGGCGAGAAAAAAGTAGCACAAATAATAACATTTGGAACCATGGCAGCAAGAGGCTCTATAAGAGATGTGGGAAGAGCTCTTGACATGCCTTATGGAGAAGTAGATTTTGTAGCAAAAAAAATCCCTACGACCTTAGGAATGACAATCAGCTCCGCCTTAGAAGTAAATAAGGAATTAAAGGATTTATATGACAGCGATACAAAAACGAACAAGCTAATCAATATGGCTCTTAAGGTTGAAGGACTTCCAAGGCATTCTTCAACCCATGCAGCAGGTGTTTTAATATCTAAAGAAGAAGTTACAAAATACGTTCCTCTTTCACGAAATAAAGATATTATAACAACTCAATTCAACATGATTGAATTGGAGGAATTAGGACTTTTGAAAATGGATTTTTTAGGTCTTAGAACTCTCACAGTAATTCGGGATGCCATAGAATTAATAAAAGAAAGACATCAAATAAAAGTAGATTTTAACAATTGCATGTATGATGACAAGGAAGTTTATAAAATGTTTGCCAATGCAGAGACCTTGGGTATTTTTCAATTTGAAAGTTCCGGTATGAGGGCATTTTTAAGCGAATTAAAGCCTACGGAATTTGAAAACCTGGCAGCAGCCAATGCACTGTACAGACCTGGTCCCATGGGACAAATACCCGTATATATTAAAAATAAGCTAAACCCCGATAAAGTTACCTACTTTCATCCAAAATTAGAGCATATACTTAATGTAACATACGGTTGTATGGTATATCAGGAACAGGTTATGCAAATAGTAAGAGATATAGGCGGATTTACAATGGGACGCTCCGATCTGTTAAGACGTGCCATGGGCAAGAAAAAAATGAGTGTTATGCTTGAGGAAAGAAAAAACTTTATTTACGGAAAGAAGGCAGAAAACGGTGAGTCAGAAATATTGGGGGCTGTAAATAACGGCGTAGATGAAAAAACAGCCAATGATATATATGATCTGATGGTTGAATTTGCAAAATATGCATTCCCAAAAGCACATTCCGTAGCCTATGCCGCACTTGCTTATGAAACTGCTTGGCTTAAAACTTATTATCCTGTTGAATTTATGGCAGCTCTCATTTCAAGTATTATGGGTAGTTCCGGTACTGTTTCTCTTTATATAAGAGAGTGCAAAAGGCTTGGTATAGAAATACTTCCACCGGATATAAATGAAAGTATGGCGAAATTTACGGTGGAAAACGGAAAAATTCGCTTTGGTTTGGCTGCTGTAAAAAATGTAGGCTCTAATGTAATTCATGAAATTACAAATACAAGAGAAAAAAAGGGCAAATTTATAAGTTTCACTGATTTTTGCACAAAGGTTGATACAAGTGTTTTAAATAAAAGACAAATAGAATCATTGATTAAATGCGGTGCCTTTGACTTTTTGAAAGTAAGACGGTCACAACTTATGGCAATTTATGAAAAAACAATTGATTCAGTTTTAAATCAAAAGAAAAGGAATATTGAAGGTCAATTTTCACTTTTTGATTCATTATCTCAAGATAATAATTTAGATGAAGAATTGCCTAACTTGCCTGAATATAACGAGAAAGCAATCCTGTCAATGGAAAAGGAAATGGTGGGAGTTTATTTAAGTGGTCATCCTTTATTAGAATATGAAAACTTATTAGAAAAGCACGCTACTACAAATTCCAATGAAATATCTGAAATAAAGGATAATAATGAAGAATCAAATTTATACGACGGCAGCAGGGTTGTTTTAGGCGGAATAATTATTAAAAAACAAAATAAAGTTACAAAAAATAACAATATGATGGCATTTATAACATTGGAGGATTTATACGGTACTGTAGAAGGAATAATTTTTCCTAAAATTTACGATAGATGCAAGGATATATTATATGAAGACAATATAGTGTTGGTTGAAGGCACTATAGATTCATCCGAGGAAGAATCACCAAAGTTGATTATTAACAAGGTAACAGAACTTCAAAAGGAAGAAAAAAAAAGCAAGAAGCTGTATATAAAAGTGAAAGACATAGAAGACTATAAAAATATAAAAAAAGAGTTATTTTATAATATTTGCCAACACAAGGGCGAAGATTCTGTTATAATTTATAATGAAAAAGACAAGGCAAATATGGTTTTACCAAAGAATAACCGGGTAAATACAGAAGATGAACAATTGATAATTAGCTTAAAAAATTTACTTGGAGAAAATAATATAGCAATTAAATAATTTTATAAGGAAGGGCGACACACCTTCATGGCAGGCGAGTTACTAAAGTCAGTCCATGAAGGAATGTCCCCGTAAAGGAGCTAAATATGAGGAAGATAGGAGTGCTTACCAGCGGCGGAGATGCACCTGGTATGAATGCAGCCATAAGGGCAGTTGTCAGATATGGTATATACAATAATATAAATGTTGTTGGAATAAACAACGGATTTTGCGGTTTGGTTGCAGGTGAATACAAGGATATGAACCTTTCATCGGTTGCAGATATTATACACAGAGGTGGAACAGTCCTTGGAAGTGCAAGATGCAAAGAATTCATGGAAGAAGACGGTTATAACAAAGCATTGAAATATATAAAATACTTAGGAATAGAAGGTTTAGTGGTAATTGGAGGAAACGGTTCTTTTAAAGGGGCATTAAGGCTTGAAAAATCAGGCGTTCCTACTGTTTGTATTCCGGGCACCATAGACAATGATTTGCCATACACAAAATATACTTTGGGGTTTTTTACGGCACTTACAACAGTGTTGGAATCAGTTGAAAAAATCAGAGATACATCCTCATCCCACAACAGGTCAAATGTTATTCAGGTAATGGGAAGAAACTGCGGAGATATTGCACTTTATGCAGGGCTTGCAGGAGGTGCAGAAATGGTTATTATACCTGAAATAGAGTATAATATAGATGAAGTATGCGATAAAATATTACAGGGAAGAGCCAGAGGAAAAAAACACAGCATTATTATTCTTGCTGAAGGAGCAGGGGATGCAAAGGATATATCCGAACAAATCGAGCAAAAAACCGGAATAATCACAAGATATTCAGTTCTTGGGTATACCCAGAGAGGCGGGGCACCATCTGCATATGACAGATTAATCGGAAGCCAAATGGGAGCACTGTCAGTGAAATTACTCAACAGCTCTGCAAGAAAAAGAGTTGTGGGGGTAGATGGAAGCGGAATTTTTGATATGGACTTAGAAGAAGCAATGGAAATCAAAAAAGAATTTGACGAAACTACATATGAATTGACGAAAATTCTGTCGATTTAATGGTATGGGGACACACCTCTGTCATAGGGTTAGTCTCTGCTGGCAAGAGGAATGTCCCCGTACTGAGGGGGACACAGTCCCTATATGTCATCCTGAGCGTAGCGAAGGATCTTAGGTTTTAAAAGATGAGATTCTTCGGGCTAAATCCCTCAGAATGATACTTACGTGAAGTTTATTCATAGCAATGACGAGGGTGCACCCTCGATATAATGTTTATACATAAAAATGACACTTACGTTACGGTGATATATAACAAAAGCTAAAGGAGATGAAAAATAATGCTAAATATGCGAAAAACAAAAATAGTGTGTACCATAGGTCCGGCATCACAAGATGAAGAAATATTTAAGGAATTAATCCTTAGCGGTTTAAATGTGGCAAGATTAAATTTTTCCCATGGTACCCACATTGAGCATAAAGAAAAAATAGATACAATCAAAAAAGTAAGGAAAGAACTGAACACCTCAACAGCCATAATGCTTGATACAAAGGGTCCTGAAATACGACTTAAAGACTTTGAAAAGGGTCAAGTAGATTTGATTAAAGGTCAAGAATTTACTCTTACATCAAGAGATATCATGGGCAATGAAAAGATAGTCAGCATTACATATGAACAATTTGCAAATGATATTAAGGCAGGAGATACAATACTGATAGATGATGGGCTTATAAGTATGGAAGCTGTTGAAGTAATCAATAACACAGATGTAAAATGCATTGTAAGAAACGGCGGACTAATAAAAAATAAAAAGGGCGTAAATGTACCTAATGTTAAAATTAACTTACCTTCACTTACAGAAAAGGATATAAGCGATATAAAATTCGGAATAGAACAAGAAGTTGATTATATTGCAGCATCATTTATCAGGTCAGCAGAAGATGTAATAGAAATAAGGAGAATTCTTGAAGCTGAAAATTCAGATGACATAATGATTATTTCTAAAATAGAAAACAGGCAAGGTGTTGAAAATATTGATGAAATAATTGAAGTATCTGACGGAATAATGGTTGCAAGAGGAGATTTAGGAGTTGAAATACCTGCAGAAGAAGTACCCCTTGTGCAAAAAATGCTCATAAAAAAATGCAATGAAGCAGGAAAGCCTGTTATAACAGCAACCCAAATGCTTGATTCCATGATAAGAAATCCAAGGCCTACAAGAGCAGAAGTATCGGATGTTGCAACAGCAATATTTGAAGGAACTGATGCTATAATGCTATCAGCTGAAACAGCTTCAGGCTGTTACCCTGCAGAAGCAGTAAAAACAATGGCAAGAATAGCAGTTATGATTGAAGGCTCCTTGGACTATGAAGAAATTTTAGCAAGCAAAAACATTAGCTTAAGTCACAGTATAACCGACTCCATAAGCTATGCAACCTGCAAAACATGTTTAGATTTAAAAGCATCGGCAATTATATCAGCCACATCATCAGGATATACGGCAGCTGCCGTTTCAAAATTCAGACCTATTGCACCTATAATTGCAACGACTCAAAGCCAAATGGTTATGAGAAAACTGTCGCTTTATTGGGGAGTATATCCCATACAGATAGAAAGACTTTATTCAACAGACCACATCATTGAAAAATCTGTTGAAAAAGCACTTGAATTGGGGTATCTAAAGAACGGAGATTTGACAATAATAACAGCAGGAGTTCCCGTAGGGGTTACAGGCACCACAAACTTGTTAAAGGTGCATATTGTAAGCGAGCTTCTGTATAAAAAAGTAGGTGTTGGCAAAGAAACTGTTTTTGGAACAGCCGTAATAGCTAAAAATGAAAGTGATTTAAGAAATAAATTTGATGATGGGGATATAATTGTAATGCATTCAACCTACAAGGAAATAGTGGAATACATGGAAAGAGCATCGGCAATTATTGTTGAAGAAGGTGGCCTCACATCTCATGCTATAATTGCAGGACTTAATTTAGGCAAAGAAGTTGTGGTTGGTGCAGAGGATTGTACCATAAGAATCAAAGACGGCGAATTATTGACAGTTAACGGTAAACTTGGAGTAGTGTACAGAGGTCAAGCTAACATAATGTAATGGAGGCAACAACATAGATAAATATAAAAGCATTTTAAAATTATCATTACCAATTTTAATTGCAGCACTGATTATTTTATTAATAGTGTTCAGCCCCGGCACATTCAGTTGGGTTGTAAATTCCTTTAAACCTTTAATATACGCATTAATAATTGCATATTTACTGGATTCTTTAGTTATGCTTTTCATGAAGAAGCTTAAAGTAAACAGAGTACAGGGAATTTTTCTCACCTGCGTGATTGTAATTGGAATAATCGGGTTGTTAATTTACAAAATTCTTCCTCAAATAGTTGAAAACATTAATAACATCATGACATTCATAATGTATGGAGATGTTGATATTGCTCAAATAGTAACAGATTTAAGAAATAAAATAGATAATCAATACATTCAATACATAACAGATTATATTTTGCAGGCAAGTGAATCTATAAGAGATATTGCAAATAACCTATTAGTTTATTTATACAATAGTATTATGTCACTGATTTCAAATATTGGCTCAAGCACATTGACAATAGTAACAAGCTTCATAATAAATATTTATATGCTTGCTGAGAAAGAAGATATACTTGCCAGAGGCAGAAGATTCATTCATGCATATTTTGATGACAAAAAATCAAGGCAAATACTTTTAATATTCAGCAAGGCAAATAAAATATTCAAAAGTTTTTTAAACGGAAAATTGCTTGATTCATCAATAGTTGGAATAATATGCGTCATTGCCTTTGCTTTTGCCAAGGTTCCTTATGCACCATTAATGGGTACTTTAATAGGGTTTTTCAATATAATACCATATTTTGGTCCCATAATAGGCTCAGTACCTGTTGTTTTGGTATCATTCTTTATTGATCCTCCCAAAGCTTTGACTGCTTTAATAATTATAATAATAATACAGCAAATAGACGCTAATTTTTTGGATCCGAAAATTGTGGGCGAAAACGTAGGTGTAAGCCCCTTCTGGATTATTACCAGTGTTACGGTGGGAGGAAATTTATTTGGTATTCCAGGGATGGTTCTTGGTGTCCCGGTAGTAGTATTATTAAAAACTATAGTAGAAGAATCAATTGAAATGCGTTTGTTAGAAAAAGGCAAAGAAAATATAGAAAAAAATAATTTACGAAAATAACCCCAATAAGGGGTTATTTTTTTAACTTTTTGATTTTTCGGAATTACTGCTTCTGAAAATTAATACTTTTGTACCGTCAGACAGTTTTTCTTCATCCATCTTTTCGCCATTTACAAATGTATTTCCGTCTTTATCAACATTAATATCAAGTGTTCTGCTATTAGTTCCTAGGCTTACAGCAGTTGGTGTATCAGTGTTGCAAGCAATTATTACAACATTTTCAATTGATACTGTTGCTGTATTTTCGGCTGTACCGCCATTGCCACCTGCTCCGCCTGCTCCGCCGGCTGCTGTACCAATATTTGCACTTCCACCTGTTGCAGCAGCTCCGCTACCATTAGCTTGTTCCGTTTCTAATTCAGATTCATCTTTTTTTTTCAAGTCATCAGATAAAGGTATTTCAAATTCCGGATCTGTTACATTAGCTGCTATAGCTATTAATCCGCTTGCAGCTGCAGCGGAACCGCCTGTTGCATCTCCATTTTCCGCATTTCCACCATTTCCGCCATCTCCTCCTTGAGCATTAGCATCTTGGTTTATGCAAACTTTATTAATAATATTTATAGTATTTTCGCATTCAGTCTCATTTTTTCTTCCACATTTGACTGGTCTGTAGCTTCTGATTTCAGCACAGTTTTCTATTTCATCATCAAATTCATCATATTGGTCACAAGGATTTGGTCTATATTGCTTTTGATAATTTGATTTATTACTTGGCTTTTTATACATGCCATCAACTCCTAATAATTTTTCTTTAATAAAAACAGAGATTTCGCTCTTGTACAAGTATTTTATGCAGAAAGTGAGATAGTGTGTACAATCATACAAAATAATTTTAAGCCAAGATGCATGTCACGGGCATGTCACGGGGACGGGGTTGTTGTCATATATTTCTTTATTTAAGTAATTATATATTTCTGTTGACAAGATATTTAATACGTATATAATATAAATATGATATTAAAATGATATCACTTAGGGAGGTAAAAAATGTCTGATTTAAATTATAAAAAATCAATAACAGAAGAAATTATTCCAAATGCAATGAATGGTATGTTTATGCTTATTCTTAATGTAGCATTGATGTTAGGCTCGGTATTTTTGTTTATATTCAGCATTACAGCAAGTAGTGGCACACTGAGAATTATTATGATTGTTTTAAGTGGCCTGTATTTTTTCATTATAGGACCTATTTTGTTTGCAGGGCTTAAAGTATTAAAACCAAATGAAGCTTTGGTTCTTACTTTATTCGGAAAGTATTATGGTTCACTAAAGGGTGAAGGATTCTATTTTGTAAATCCTTTTGTAACAGCTACTAATCCTTCTACTCCTGTTACATCTACAGCTACAATTACATTGGAAGGGACCAATAAGGATAAAACTAATCCGGAATTGAATTTACATTTAAGAAATAAAAAGATATCACTTAAAACTATGACTTTAAACAATGATAAGCAAAAAATCAACGACGCCTTAGGAAACCCCATTACTATTGGAATAGTTGTTATTTGGAGGGTTGTAAATACGGCCAAAGCAGTTTTTGATGTAGATAATTACACAGAATATCTATCAATTCAATGCGACTCAGCATTAAGAAACATTGTGAGACTTTACCCTTATGATACATTTGGTGATGATAATGAAAAAACATTAAGAGGCAGCAGTCAAGAAATTGCAAATAAACTACAAGCTGAAATTCAGGAAAAAGTAGAAATCGCAGGTCTTGAAATAATCGAAGCAAAAATAACTCACTTGGCGTATGCATCAGAAATTGCTGCAGCAATGCTTCAAAGACAACAAGCATCTGCAATAATAGATGCAAGACAAATGATAGTTGAAGGTGCTGTTGGAATGGTTGAAATGGCATTAGAAAAACTCAGCGAAAACAATGTGGTTGAATTGGATGAAGAAAGAAAAGCAGCCATGGTAAGCAATCTGTTAGTTGTTTTGTGCGGAAACAGGGATGCACAGCCGATAGTTAACTCCGGCTCATTGTATTAATAAGAGGGTTTATGATTTGTGCAAATGCTACAGAGTTAAAAATAGCAAAGAAAGGAGCTGATGATAATAGAAAAAGAAAAAAAAGATAAAGAAAAAAAACAAATATTATTGAGATTATCATCATCTCTTTGGGAAGAATTAGCTGATTGGGCGGAGGATGATTTCCGTTCAATAAACGGGCAAATAGAATATTTATTGAATGAAAGCGTAAAACATAGAAAAAGAACAAACAAAAAATCGGTCTAATGACCGATTTTTTTGTGAAAATCCCGACAGGATTTTAAATTATTAGTCATCAATTGATGCTGATCTTGGTCGGCAACCGCCGCCTCCTGCACCACCTATTGAATTCTCATCGATTTGTCTTGGGAACAAACGTGGGAATGTAGGGCAAATTGAAGCTTGCTCAGGTGCTAATTCTACGAAACCGGTTGATAGAACACAAAGCTGAACAGGAACAACTATTTTCTTTTCACATGAGATACAAAGTGAAATAATAAGATTTACAGACAATACTCCTGTTCTCGGGTCAATTTCAAAGTCTCTTTGAATGCTGTTAGTTGCAAGTCTTACAACGCAGTCTAAGTTGCAGAATTCTGTGAATCGTGGCAAGAATGCAGTATCAAATACTGAAGGTACACAAATTTCAAAGAAATTAGTTAAAACTAAAGGATTGCATTCAGGAGCAATTTCAATTACAGCTGATAAAGTAATTATGTTCTCTCTGTTAGAGTCACATGGTGAAACAACTAAATCCATTTCAACTTCAACACATCCTGATACTTCAATATTTTGTGTTCCAAATATTGGAGTACCCAATTCTTCTTCATCGCAGAATGAAGTATCTGCATATACTAATTTTTGGCTTAATGTTCCATCAGGTCCTATTACTTTATAGTCACATCCATCTTCTTTTTTAACAAATTGTCCGCCTGATAATGTAGTTTTAGGATTAATTTTTAAATTGCAATCATCTTTAATATTATCCGGATTGAAGAATTTTCTGCATCTTATAGCTGCTATTCTTATAATGTTTGTTCCACATCCTAACGGTGGTTCAAAGCAAGTATTAGGAGCTGTTTTTAATCCTTGTAAGTTAAATAAAACTGCATCATAAACTTTTTGTACGTATATGGGTTCTGTTACTACATTTCTCAATGTACCATCCCAATCACAACCGGATTGACCCGTACAGCATCTATCTGCAATACCACCAGTTCCTAAAACATTGTCATTTTTATTTGAGCATTTCATGCTGGCATAACCTCCTCATAATTTACTGTTACTTTACTCTAATATATTCTAAATTAGAATAGTTGTTACACAGTTAAAAAGTAAAAATCATAAATTGACAAATTATTTGTTTTATTTTTTTGAGGACATTCCTCTTACCCTCTTATATTGTCATACTTGGTGAAGCTAAGTATCTCTTGAATTTTTTTGGATGTTATTGTAAAGTATATAAGAGAATAAATTTTCAGGAGGAGAAATATGAACAACCCTGTAGTTACATTTGAATTTGCAAACGGCGATATAATCAAGGCTGAATTATATCCAAAGACAGCTCCAAACACTGTCAAAAATTTTATTTCATTAATAAATAAGAATTTCTATGATGGCAAGATATTCCATAGGGTTATTGAGGGCTTTATGATTCAGGGAGGATGCCCTAACGGAAACGGAATGGGTGGTCCCGGATATTCCATAAAAGGTGAATTTAATCAAAATGGCTTTATGAATGATTTAAAGCATGATGAAGGAGTATTGTCAATGGCAAGAGCTATGTCTCCAAATTCTGGAGGCTCACAGTTTTTCATAATGCACAAAAAATCTCCTCACCTTGACGGACAATATGCAGCATTTGGAAAAGTGATTGAAGGTATGGACGTGGTTAATAAAATAGCAGCAACAAAAACAGGCCGCATGGACAGACCTGTTGAAGAAGTTAAGCTTAACAAGGTAACAGTGGATACATTCGGAGAAACATACGAAGAGCCGGAAAAAATGTAAAAAAAGAAGAGATTCTTCGGGTTACGCCCTAAGAATGACACGATATGTCATCCTGAGCGTAGCGAAGGATCTCATTTTTATAGCTCAATATAATACGGGGACATTCCTCCTGCCAGTAGGGGGCTTTCCTTCTATAGGAGGTGTGTCCCCATTC
>CAZCTI010000035.1:0-15546 GCA_964501385.1 uncultured Clostridia bacterium | reverse complement strand
CCATTGTCTTTTGCATATTTAATTGCTTTCCTTCCGGTGTTATTAAAGGATAACACTTTAATGTAATCAAAATTGGTTGACATAATTTTACTTATGTCAACTGTTTTTATATCAAGTAAAATATTCAATAAGCTTCTTCTTAACTTTGAATATGTATAACGCTTTGATTTAATAGACATTATCAAATCATCAATATTTTCATGCTTATAAACTTGGGATATAATTTTATTATTTAAACCTTCCTTTATTTCATAAATATTATGTAAATTTTCTGTATTTATTATTTTATAATACAAATAATCTAAATAATTGTTTAATGTGTTGTATTTTTTATGCTCTTTGTAGAACTTTTCAATCATTTCAATACTTTTATCAGTTACCTTAAGATTACTATATGAACCCTCTATTATTAATTTTCTTATAGCTGTTGCACTGTGGAATTGTCCTGCAATTTCAGTGTCGTTATGATTCATCCCCAAACGCTTTACCGGATAGTATTGGAGGTTTAAATTAAGTTTCATGGCACTTTTTACATATTCAATTGCCAAAACATTATTGGGAGTATATACTGCTTCTGCTTCACTGCCTAATATCGCTATTAAGGCATTTGACATAGCATTGGGGTACGAAATTCCTTTTTTCATTTCCGCTTTAACATAATTATTAAACTTAGGTGATAACTGAAGTTCTGCAATTTTTTGTAAAATGTTTACATTATCATTTTCACAGCCAAAGCTTATTGAATCAATATGCATTCTTTTTAACTCTTTTATTGCAGCTGATGCAAACATTTCTGCATTTTGACATGAAAAGGGCATGGGTAGTTCTATAACAATATCTGCACCTCCATAAATTGCAGCCTCTGCACGTTTAAATTTATCTATAATAGCAGGTTCACCACGCTGAACATAATTCCCGCTCATTACAACAGCAAGGCAATCACAGCCTGATAATTTTTTTGCCATTTTTAGCTGATATTCATGACCCGAATGGAATGGATTATATTCTGCTACAACACCGGTTATTTTCATTATATTATCCTTTGTTATATATTTATATATATCTTAAATAAAAATAATCCTGATGTCAATTATTAATCTAACAGTTTGTAATGAATAAACGTAACGTTGTCATTTTTATAAAAATTTTTATAATTATATTTTGAAAATAAAAAATTTTTTGACAAAACCATTAAATATTTTCAGCTATATAAAATTATTTTATGCAGATAATATTCTTAGCTAATAAAGCTAAAATATTTTGAAAAGGATGATTAATAGAATGCAAAATTTTAACAGCAATCAAAATTATAATTTTTCCAACAATATTAAACAGTTTGAATTAAATGAAGCGAAGAAAAAAATGGGTTTAAATCAAGTTCAAGCTCAATTGCCTGCATTGCAGCAATCAAATCAATTAAGCAATCAAAGCCAGCAGAAATTTAATACTCTGTTTTAAGTAATTAATAAGGAACATTAATTGGGGGCGGTTCACTGAAAAAATCAATCAAAAAGAACCGTCCCCAAAACTTTGAAAATCTTTGTTTGATTTTTAGTGTTTAAGTGATATAATATTAATGTTAAGGATAAATAACTTGTAAATGGTGATAAAATGAGTGTAACATTTGTTATTGGCGGTGCAAGAAGTGGAAAGAGCACATTTTCGGAATTAAAGGCAAAAGAATATTCAGATAAAGTATTGTACATAGCAACGGCAGTTATAACAGACCAATCAATGGCTGACAGAGTTAAAAAGCACAAAGAACAAAGACCATCATCCTGGCATACAATTGAAATGTATTCTGATTTTAAAAAACTTACGGAAAAAAATGAATTTATTCAATCTGAAGTAGTACTGATTGACTGTATCACAACTATGATTGGAAATTTCATGGTAGACAGCAAATTGGACTTTGATATTTGCAGTGCTGAAGATGTAAATATGTTGGAACAAAAAATAACAGATCAGATTTTATCATTAATACATGTATGCAATGAAAACAACAAAAAATTAATAATAGTATCTAATGAAACGGGCTTAGGTTTAGTACCATATTACTACATGGGAAATTATTTCAGAGATATTAGCGGAAGAATAAACAATAAAATTGGTATTGAATCTGATTTTATGTATTTTATTTTTTCAGGTATACCAATTAAGTTAAAACACAAAGGGGAAATGGTAAAATGGCCTCAGGATTTTTAACCCTCATTTCTTTTTTTACTCGAATTCCTGTCGGAAAAAAGGTTGTATATAATGAAGATAATTTTATAAAATCATTGAATCTTTACACACTTATGGGAGCGGTAATAGGTTTTCTTTTGTGTGTTGTTTATTTAATTTTTAACAATATATACATATCATTTATAAGGGGGTTAATACTTACTATTGGATATATTGTTATAACCGGTGGGATTCATCTTGATGGTGCATCTGACACCTCAGACGGTATATTTTCAGGCAGAACAGGGGATAGAATTTTTGAAATAATGAGTGATTCGCATATAGGAGCCTTTGGAGCTATAACACTTATATTAATTATACTTTCTCAATTTGTTTTGTTTTCATATTTAAGTTTTGAAGCTGTTTTTATGATGCCGGTTGCAGGAAGAGCAAGTGTAATCGTTGCTTGTTGGAATAAAAAATATGCAAAAAAGTCTAAGGGTATGGGAACTGCATTTATCGAAAATATTAATAATAAAGTATTAATTATAAATTTATTGATTTTATTTGTCTTTTCAATGATGACACCTTATAGAACAGTTATATTTACTGCATGTTTTGCTACAATTAGTTTATCATATTTTATATCAACATTGATTGAAGATAAAATTGGAGGCATGACAGGAGATACTTGCGGATTTATTACTGAAATAAGTCAGATAATTTTTATGATATTAGTACTTTTATTACAGAGGTAATTATGATATATTTAGTTCGGCACGGAGAATCAGAAGCAAATATAAAAAACAGGTTTAGCGGCATAACAGATGTTAAACTGACTGAATTAGGCATGGAACAAGCAATAAAAGCAGGTGAGAAACTAAAGGGTGAAACAATACATAATATTTTTTCAAGCCCTCTTAAAAGGGCAAAAAATACTGCTGAAATAATAGCTGATGAAATAGGATTTAATAAAAAAGATATAGTAATTAAAAATTGTTTAACAGAAGTTAATTTTGGAATTTTTGAAAATTTAACATGGGAAGAAATTATTGAGCAATATGCTGAAGAATCAGAAAGCTGGATACAATTTAAACATAAATATAAATTCCCAAAAGGGGAAGGATATGATGATATAATATTGAGAATTTCGGATTTTTTTGATAATGTTCCTGACAATTCCTTAATTGCAACTCATTATGGTGTAATTCAGTCTGTTCTTTTGTATTATGAAATAGCAGACGATACAAATATATGGGACTATCACATATCAAATTGTGACATACTTGTATTTAACAACAAAAAACTTGTTAATATTATTAAAAGTTGTTTTTGAAATCTTAAGGATTTTATATAAATTATAAATTATAAAACTATGGAGGAATACAATGAATGTATTAGTAATTAACTGCGGCAGTTCATCATTAAAATATCAATTAATAAATATGAATGATGAAAGTGTATTAGCTAAGGGCTTAGTAGAAAGAATAGGAATTGAAGGCAGTGTATTAAAACATGAAAAAACAGGATTAGACAAGGTAGTAATTGAAGAGAATATGAAAAATCACAAGGATGCAATAAATCTTGTGTTAAAAACTCTTCTTGACGCAAATTATGGAGCAGTTAAATCATTAGATGAAATTGATGCTGTAGGACACAGAGTAGTTCATGGCGGAGAGAAATTTGCAAATTCAGTTTTAATTGATGATGAAGTTATTGAAGCAATGAAAGAATGTATAGGGTTGGCACCTCTTCACAATCCTCCTAACATCATAGGTATTGAAGCATGTAAGGAATTACTTCCTACTGTGCCCATGGTAGGAGTATTTGATACTGCATTCCACCAAACAATGCCCCCTGTATCCTACATATATCCATTGCCTTATGAATTGTATGAAGAAATGAAAATCAGAAGATACGGTTTCCACGGTACTTCTCATAAATATGTTTCTGAAAGAGTTGCACAGTTAACAGGTAAAAGTCTTGAAGGAACTAAAATAGTTACTTGTCACTTAGGAAACGGTGCAAGCCTTACTGCTATAAAAGATGGTAAATCCTTTGATACAAGCATGGGGATGACTCCTCTTGAAGGTCTTGTAATGGGAACAAGGTGTGGTGATATTGACCCTGCCATAGTAACATTCTTAATGAATAAACAAAATATGACAGCAGAACAAGTTGACAATTTAATGAATAAAAAATCCGGAGTTTTAGGTATTTCAGGCGTTTCAAGCGACTTTAGAGACATTGAAGGAGAAGCTGATAAAGGAAATATGAGAGCTCAATTAGCATTAGATAAATTTGCATATACTGTTAAAAAATATATAGGCTCTTATGCAGCGGCAATGGGTGGATTAGATATTCTAATATTTACTGCAGGTCTTGGGGAAAATTCTGCTCCTGCAAGAAAGCAAGTATGTGAAGGTTTGGAATTCCTTGGAGTTGAAATAGATGATGCTAAGAATAACATTAGAGGAAAAGAAGCAGAAATATCAAAAGAAGGCTCCAAAGTAAAAGTATATGTTATTCCTACAAATGAAGAAGTAATGATTGCAAGAGATACTAAGGAACTTACAAACAAATAAAGTAAAAAATGAAGCTTGAAATATTTCCTTGACAAATATTATCTTTTTTCATATAATTAACTCTGCGAATAAAAAGGGTGGTATTATGTTACTTAAAATAAAAAAGTTTTTATCATCTGATGCTATGTCTTTTAAAGTAAATGAAAATTTAGTCATTGATGACGAAGAATTTTTAAAAGAAACACGTCTAAATAAGAATGTTTTATTAACAGGAGAAATATTCAAAATTGATGATAGTGTAGAATTTACAGGCGCAATTAGTTATA
Organism: uncultured Clostridia bacterium; assembly: GCA_964501385.1. GTDB lineage: Bacteria > Bacillota > Clostridia > Tissierellales > Sedimentibacteraceae > Sedimentibacter. The sequence goes on along the minus strand of CAZCTI010000035.1, from coordinate 10,532 downwards.
CTTTCACGGATGAATGTGCAAGGTGCTTAAAAGAGTTTGACAATACCATTCAAACTAAATTTCATGCAGTTATTGTGCATAAGGAAGATATGGAATCTGATGAAATTCAATTGGTTATAACAGACGGAAATGTAAGAATGGATGAAACAATCAAACAATTGGTTTATTTGTCTATGCCAATGAGGTCTTTATGCAATAATAATTGTAAAGGCATATGCCCCGATTGCGGTGTAAACTTAAATAATGAAAAATGTAAATGCGAAAACAATTTAACAGATCCACGTTTTGATAAATTAAAAGATCTGTTAAAGAATTAAGGAGGTGTAAAAATGGCAGTACCTAAGAGAAAAACTTCCAAAGCTAAAAGAGATTCAAGAAGAGCGGCTAATGCAAAGTTAACTGTTCCAAATACTGTTGAATGTCCACAATGTCATGAACCAAAGCTTCCTCACAGAGTATGCGCAGCATGCGGATATTATAAAGGTTCAGAAGTAATAGCTGTAGAATAAAAACTAAAGTAAGCAGGCTCCATCACCAATTTGTTCACTCCCGTTGGTCGTGCAAATTGGGATTGCACTGCATAAGACCTACCGCTATTTTTAGAAAAAAGATTCTAAAAATAGGGTTAGGGCTATAAAAAATAGTGCTAAGCACTATTTTTTTTTATTGCAAAACAAATATTACTGCTATATACTATTTTATGAGTATATTAGCTTAGAGGTGGATATGAAAATTGCAATTGATGCCATGGGTGGAGACAATGCACCTGAGGAAGTTGTAAAAGGAAGTATACAAGCAAGAGATGAGTATAATCTTGATATAATACTTTCAGGAAAAGAAATCGAAATTAAAAAGATATTGGAAAAAAACACATCAAACTTCAAAAATATCGATATCATTAATGCAGAAGATATAATATCAAACGATGATAAACCAGTCTTGGCAATAAGACGGAAGAAAGAATCTTCACTTGTTAAAGCTTTAAATGCAGTTAAAAACAAGCAAGCTGATGCAATAGTATCGGCAGGAAGCACAGGAGCTTTACTTAGCGGCGGCACTCTTGTTATAGGTAGGATAACCGGAATTGAAAGACCTGCTATAGGTGCACTTATTCCTAATATGTATGGCGGCTTTTCATTATTGATTGATTCGGGGGCAAATGTGGATTCGAAGCCTGAATTCTTATATGACTTTGCCATAATGGGAGACATTTACCTGAAAAAAGCAATGAATATCGGTTCTCCAAGAATAGCAATAGCCAATATTGGCACAGAAAAATCTAAGGGAGACAAACTTGTGGTTGGCACTTATGAACTGCTTGAAAACTCAAAATTAGCTTTTAATTTCATCGGTAATATTGAAGCAAGAGACATACTTCAAGGAAAAGCTGATGTAATAGTTTGCGACGGATTTACGGGAAATATGATTTTGAAAACTATGGAAGGCACAGTGCAAGAGCTTATGAAAGGCTTGAAAGAAGAGCTTATGTCAAGCATGAGATCAAAAATAGGCGGTGCATTAATTAAGCCTGCACTTAAAAATTTCAAAAGTAAGTTTGATTATTCTGAACATGGCGGAGCTCCGCTGTTAGGAGTTAAAGCTCCTGTTATAAAAGCTCACGGCAGTTCTGATGCAAAAGCAATTAAAAATGCAATCAGGCAAGCAAAAATCTGCTTTGAAAATAATGTAAATGAATTAATTGAAGAAAGCATAATGAGGAGGTGATGGTGTGTTTGAAAGAATTAGAGAATTAATAGCTGAAAAGGTCGGAGTTGACCCTGAAGAAATTTCGATGGAAACATCCTTTGCAGACGATTTGGAGGCAGACTCAATAACATTGTTTGAATTGGTAATGGCCATCGAGGATGAATTTGATATTGAAGTTGATGATGAAAGTATTGAAAAAATTGTAACTGTAGGAGATATTGTCAATTACTTGGAAGAAATTAATTAAAAAAAAGGAAGTGTTACACAACTCTACCTTATGGAAAGATAAAATTAAGTTGACGCAGCAATGCGTAAACAAAGAATGGGGACACACCTCTTTAGAGGAATGTCCCTGATTATTATAATTATTTATTAATTTAATGAATACGTTCATTATAGTAATAAGTAATTATATGCCGGAGGAAAAAATGATTATAGATAACAAAGAATTACAAGAATTTGAAAATTATATAGATTATAAATTCAACAATATTGAAATATTGGAGAAATCTTTAACTCACAGCTCCTACTCCAATGAGGATAAAGCATATAGCAAATCGAACAATGAACGATTAGAATTTTTGGGAGATGCAGTTTTAAGCATTTCAGTAAGCCGTTTTATTTTTGATAAATTTCCCGATTACCCGGAGGGTGACTTAACTAAATTAAGATCCCAGGTTGTTTGCGAAGATACATTAAGTTTGGTAGCAGCAAATTTAAATTTAGGCAAATATCTTCTTTTAGGAAAAGGAGAAGAAGCATCCGGAGGCAGAGAAAGAAAATCAATATTGGCAGATGCAGTGGAAGCAGTAATAGCTGCAATATATTTAGATGGAGGATATAAAAAGGCTGAAAAATTTGTACTTGACAATTTAACAAATTATATAAAGTTAGCGGTTAAAGGTAAAATAGTAACGGATTACAAATCCTTCCTACAGGAATATTACCAAAGTAAAAGCCAGTTTATAAAAATCAGATATGTAGTAACAAAAGAAGAAGGACCTGACCACGAAAAAATGTTTCATGTAAATGTTGTAGTAAATAAAAATGTAGTAGGAAGGGGTTCAGGAAAAAGCAAGAAAATTGCTGAGCAAAATGCTGCTAAGGATGCATTGACATTAGAAGGGCATTTCAATGAATAAAAAAATGAAAATTATACCTATTTTTGTTCCTCACATAGGCTGTCCCAATGATTGTGTATTTTGCAATCAAAGGAAAATAACCGGACATAGTAATGTTGTTGCAAATAAGGAATATGTCAGTAATATCGTTGAAGAATATATTAAAACAATAGATGTTGAAACCTATACTGAAATCGCATTTTTCGGAGGCTCCTTTACAGCAATAGATATAAGAATTCAGGAAGACTTATTAAGTGCAGCAAAATACTACAAAGACTTAAAAATTGTTAACAGTATAAGATGCTCCACAAGACCTGATGCAATAAATGAGGAAATACTCCTTTTACATAAAAAATACGGAATGGATATAATTGAGTTAGGCATACAAAGTCTTGATGATGATGTTTTAAAATTATCCAACCGAGGTCATACTAAAAAGCAATCCATAGAAGCAAGCCGACTTATAAAGGAGCAGGGATTTACTCTTGGACATCAGATAATGCCAGGGCTTCCCGGAAGCAATAGACAGAAAGATATAAAAACATGTATAGAGTCCATATCAATGAAGCCTGACATTGTGAGAATTTATCCAACACTTACAATAAAGGACACAGCTCTTCATGAAATGTATGAAAAAGGAACATATAAACCTTTGACATTAAATGAAGCAGTAGATATATCAGCATATATTTATAGTCTATATTCTGTAAATAACATAAATGTAATTAGAATAGGCCTTCAAAATACAGATTCCATCAATGAACATGAAGATGTAAAAGCAGGTCCATTTCATCCTGCCTTCAGACAATTGGTTGAAGAAAAAATATATTATACAACTATGTTTTCTAAATTAAATAAAATGAATTTAGAAGGACAAAGTATTACAATATTTGCACCTGGCAACCTTATTAGCAATATAGCAGGTCAAAAAAAAGCTAATATTAATAAATTAAAAAGTGAACTTTCAATTAAACAAATATCCTTTAAAGCAAAAAATCATGATATAATTGAAATATACCAGGATACCAAAATGATATGCAGTTTTAAAAATTCAGAAATATATCATAATTATATAGCACAGCAGGGGGGTTTATGTATTTAAAAAAAATATATGTAAATGGATTTAAATCCTTTGCAGAAAAAACTGAAATAGAAGTTGAAAAAGGCATTACAGCTGTTGTTGGACCAAACGGAAGCGGTAAAAGCAATATTTCTGATGCCATTAAGTGGGTCTTAGGAGAACAAAGTGCAAAGACCCTTAGAGGCGGAAAAATGGATGATGTTATTTTTGCCGGAACAGAAAAAAGACTGCCTCTTGGTTATGCAGAAGTAAGGCTTATTTTTGACAATGAATCCGGCATAATTCCTTTGGAATACAAGGAAGTAAGCATCAGCAGGAAGCTATATAAAACAGGTGAAAGCGAATATTATATAAATAAGCAGCAGTGCAGGCTTAAGGATGTTAAAGAGCTGTTCATGGATACGGGAATAGGAAGAGACGGTTATTCATTTATTGGACAAGGTAGAGTTGAAGATATTTTAAGCCCTAATTCTGATGTAAGAAGGCAAGTTTTCGAGGAAGCTTCAGGTATTGTTAAATTTAAAACGAGAAAAGAAGAGTCAGAAAGAAAACTTGAAAAAACAAAAAGCAATTTAGAAAGAGTTGAGGATATTATATATGAGCTAAAGGAAAGAATTGAACCTCTTCATGACCAAAGTATAAGAGCACAGAAATATATTGAAATAAGCAATAATTTAAAGCAATATGAATTAAATTATTTATCCCATGAATATGAAAAACACTCTGAGCAGCTTAAAGCTTTAAAAAACCAAAGAGATATGTCATTGGAAGAGAAAGTTAATCTTCAAAAAAGAAGGGATAACTATGCTGAAATTATTGAATCCCAAAAGCAGAAAATAAATGAGCTTCAGATTATAATCAATGAAATAGAAGAATTAAGAGATTCTAAAAACAAGATATTGGAAAATTATAACAGCTTAAGCCAAGTACACAAGGAAAAGAAATTATTATACAATTCAAATATTGAAAGCGTAAAAAATGAAATTGCTGCCTTAGCTAACAGAAACTTAGAATTAACTGAAATTATAGATGTCTTAACAAAGGAAAAAGCTAATTTTGAAGAATTATTTAAAATCGATACCTTAAAATTTGATTCATTAAATTCAGAAATATTAGATTATAAAAAAGAAATTGATGAAATTGCTGAAATAATTGAGCAGCAAAAAAGTGATATGTTTGAGCTTCATAAGGAAATCAATAAAAACAACTTAATTAAAAATAAAACAGAATCATTAATACTAAACAATAAAGACAGAATTAAGCATCTAAATCAGGAAGTAAATTCTGATGAAGAGGAACAACAAAACAAAATAGAATTAGTAAATAAAATTAAAGAAGAACAAAGTATTACAACAGAGCTTATAAAACATAAAAAAGAAGAGTTAAAACACATATTTGAAGAATTAAGAAATGCTGAGAAAAATAAAGAAACATTAAACTCTGAAATTTTTAAATTAAATGAAGATTTAAGCGGTACCAAATCAAAAATAAATATACTTTCAAATATGGAAGCATATTATGACGGGTATTATAAAAGTATCAAGACAGTAATGAACAACAAGGACAAAGAGCCTATATTAAAAAAATCCATATTAGGTACTGTAGCAGATGTAATTAAAACAAACAAACAATATGAAACAGCTATTGAAATAGCATTAGGTTCTGCCATACAAAATATTATAGTAAACACTGACAAAGAAGCAGAAGAAATAATTGAATATTTAAAGAAGAACAAAATCGGAAGAGTTACATTCCTTCCTATTAACATTCTTCAGGAAAGAACTTTAAATAATATAGAACGAGAAGTGTTAAAAGAAAAATGTGTTATTGATACAGCAGATAATTTAATTGAAACAAATCCCAAATATGAAAATGTAATAAAAAATTTGCTGGGCAGAATAATAGTTGTGGACAATTTAAACAATGGTTTTAAAATTTCAAGAAAGTTAGGTAATTCCACAAAGATTGTAACACTCCAAGGAGATGTAATAAATGCAGGAGGCTCTGTTACAGGAGGACATATAAGTACAAATCAAAATCTTTTAGGTAGAAAAAGAGAAATTGATGAGTTAAAAATACACTTTGAAGAATTATCCAGTGAATTAAAAGTCAAAAACAACCTATTAAATCTATTGACTGTAAATATAAAAGAATACATTAATTTATCTGAAGAAATAAAAAGTACTATAAATGATAAAAATAATTATTATGAAATGAACAATTCAAAAATTACAATGCTTATGGAGCAAAATGAAAAAACTATTGCAGCCATAAATAAATACAAAGAAGAAATTCATTTTATTGAATCAGAAAAATTAAAATATGAAAATGAATTAAACAGTATCAATCGAGAAAACGAAAAATTGAAATTATTTATTGAAGAAAAAGAAAGAAATATTGAAATAACAATACAAAGAAATAATTCAAACAAGCTGAAATATGATGAATTTAATAATACAATAATGAAACAAAGAGATCAAGTTTCAGAAATTACACAAAATATTAAATTGATAGAAGAAAAGCTTAATAATACACAGTCTGAAATTGGTAGAAACAAAAATATAAAAGTATTAAAGGAAGAAAACTTACAAACGATACAAAATGAAATTAAATCAGCTGAAGAAACTATAATTGAATATACAAATAAATCAGCAGTATTAGCAAAAGAAATAAAAGAATTAAATGAAAGTTACGCAGCGGAAAAGGAAAACCTAAAAATTTATCAAAATGAGATTTATGATTACCAAAACAAGATTAACGAAGCAAATAAATCAATAACAGAAATTCTTGATGAAGAAATGAAAATGAACGTTAAAATTGAAAGAGAAAGTTCAAAAATCGAAGATATTTCTGCAAAACTGTGGGAAGACTATGAAATAAACTATGCAATGGCACTTAAATACAAGGATGACAGCATAAGCCAGACCAAACTTTACTCAGAGGTTAATTCATGTAAAAGAGCAATAAAGGAATTGGGCAATATTAATTTAGACTCCATAGAAGAATACAAGGAAGTAAAGGAAAGGTATGACTTTCTGTCAAAACAAAAAAATGATCTTACAGATGCCATAGAACAGCTTAATGAAGTAATTAAAGAGCTTGAAATCCAAATGAAGGAAAAGTTTGTTGAGGAATTTTCAATCATAAGAAGTAAATTTGGCGAAGTGTTCAAGAAACTTTTCAATGGAGGAAGCGGAGATATATATTTGGAAGATGAGGCAGATGCATTAAACAGTGACATTGAAATTACAGTACAGCCGCCCGGGAAAAAATTAAGCAAAATTTCATTGTTATCAGGCGGTGAAAAAGCACTTACTGCTATTGCTCTTTTGTTTTCAATTTTAAAGACCAAGCCAACGCCATTTTGTATATTAGACGAAATTGAAGCAGCTCTTGACGATTTGAATATTTCAAGATTTTCTCAATATTTAAAGGAATTTTCAAAGGAAACACAATTTATCGTAATAACTCACAGAAAAGGTACCATGGAGTATGCTGACACTCTATACGGAGCTACAATGGAAGAAAAGGGAGTTACAAAATTGGTATCACTGAAATTATCAGATGCTGTATAGATAAATTATCAACGATGCGAGGGTGAAGCCTCGTTATTACTATTAATTAGCTGCGAAGCAGCGTGTCATTCTGAACCGCAAGTGAAGAATCTCATCTTTTAAAACATGAGATCTTTCGCTTTCGCTCAGGATGACAAATTCATTGGTTACGCTCAGGATGACAAATTCAATGGTTACTCAGATGCTCTCTATAAAATAAATAAATGCTGTAATAACGGAGGAAAAAATGAACAACGAGAAAAAAGGTTTTTTTGCCAAATTAAAAGAGGGTCTTTCAAAAACTAAGAAAAATTTTACAGAGCAAATTGAAAGTATAATTTTTCAGCATAAAAAAATAGACGATGATTTCCTTGATGAATTAGAAGAAATACTTATTACATCCGACATGGGTGTTGAAACAACAATGGATATTATCGAATATATCAAAGAAGAAGTGAAAAAAAGAAAATTAGAAGATACATTGGAAATTAAAAATGTAATCAAAGAATACTTGGTAAATGTACTTAAAGAAAATGAAACAACGGAAGTAACAGACAAACAAAGAGTAATTTTAATAGTAGGAGTAAATGGAGTTGGTAAAACAACATCCATCGGGAAAATTGCCTATAGATTAAAGCAATCAGGCAATAAAGTAATCGTTGCTGCTGCTGATACATTCAGAGCTGCCGCCGTAGAACAGCTCAAGGAATGGTGCAAAAGAGCGGAAGTCGATATAATTGCATCAGAGCAAGGCTCAGACCCGGGAGCAGTTATTTTTGATGCAATACAGGCAGCTAAAGCTCGTAAATCAGACATTCTGATATGTGACACTGCAGGGAGACTTCACAACAAGAAAAACCTCATGAATGAATTAAGCAAGATTTTCAAAATTCTTGACAAAGAATTCAGTGAAGCACATATTGATGTATACCTTGTAATTGATGCCACAACCGGTCAAAACGGCATAGTTCAAGCTAAGTTGTTTAAAGAGACATGCAATATAAACGGTCTAATATTGACAAAATTAGACGGAACTGCAAAGGGAGGCATAGCATTCCCAATAGTTAATGAATTAAAAATACCCATTAAATATATAGGTGTGGGAGAACAAATAGACGACCTGCAAGATTTCAATGCTCAAGACTTCGTAAATGCTATATTTGAATAGAGTAGTGACACTTACGTGTATTTATAGTAATGAAAAAACATTTACGCGATTAACCTCATTTTTAAAAAAAACTATTGACAAAGTATTTAAAATATTGTAGAATTCACTGTCAAGCAAAATACTTTACAGAGGTGAAATATGTCAGAGAAGAATTTTATATATAGCATCCTGTACGACTATTATGGAAATTTGCTTAAAGACAATCAGGCGACTATTATTGAGCTGTATTACAACTTAGACTACAGCTTATCAGAAATCGCGGAAGAAATTAATATAAGCAGGCAGGGAGTTCACGATGCTTTAAAAAGAGCTGAAAAAAACCTGATGGAATATGAACAAAAAATAAAACTTCACAGTAAATATATTAAGTTCAGCCAGGCAGCAGAAAACATCATTCAACTTTCTTCAACAATTGATGATGATAAATATAAAGAAACTGTAGAACAAATAAAAGTTGAAGCAGGAAAAATAATTAACGAGGGATAGCAATGTTTGAGAATTTATCTGATAAACTTCAAAATGCATTACAAAAGCTAAGAGGCAAAGGAAAATTAACTGAAAAAGATATTGACTTAGCTATGAAAGAAGTTAAGATGTCACTTCTTGAAGCAGATGTTAACTTTAAGGTTGTTAAAGCATTTATAAACAATGTGAAAGAAAGATCCTTAGGCTCTGAAGTAATGGAAAGCTTGACCCCGGGACAGCAGGTTATAAAAATAGTTCATGAAGAGCTTGTAAAAATTATGGGGCAAGGAGAAAGCAAGCTTAAGTTTAATTCAAATGACATAACATATTTTATGATGTGCGGACTTCAAGGTGCAGGTAAAACAACGGCAACAGGAAAGCTTGCAAGAAAACTTAAAAAAGACGGCAAAAGACCGCTTTTGGTAGCTTGTGACATATACAGACCTGCTGCAATTAAGCAGTTACAGGTTGTAGGAGAAAGCGTAGGCGTTCCCGTTTTTGAAATGGGAGATAAAACAAGTCCTGTAACAATAGCCAAAGAAGCAATAAATCATGCCAGAAAGCACGGCAATGACGTTGTAATTATAGATACTGCAGGTCGACTTCACATAGACGATGATTTGATGGACGAATTAGTTAAGATTAAAGAATTAGTTAAGCCTGATGAAATACTGCTTCTACTTGATGCGATGACAGGACAGGATGCAGTAAAGGTTGCAGAAACATTCAACTCTTATTTAGATATTACTGGAGTAATACTTACAAAGGTTGATGGTGATGCAAGAGGAGGAGCAGCTCTTTCTATAAGAAATGTTGTTGACAGACCAATTAAATTTTTGTCTGTAGGCGAAAAAATGGATCAGCTTGAAGTGTTTCATCCCGACAGAATGGCATCAAGAATACTTGGAATGGGTGATGTTCTCTCAATAATCGAAAAAGCTCAGGATGCTTTTGATGAAAAAAAGGCATTAGAGCTTCAAAAGAAATTAAAAACACAGGATTTTAATTTAGAGGACTTTATGTCACAGCTTCAGCAAATGAAAAACATGGGACCTTTAGATGAAATATTAGAAATGATACCGGGACTTGGAGGCAACAAAAAGTTAAAAGGTCTTAAAGTTGATGAAAAAGAATTAGTTTATACTGAAGCAATTATTCAGTCTATGACAAAGAAAGAAAGACTGAATCCTTCAATCATAAACGGGAGCAGAAGAAAAAGAATTGCTGCAGGAAGCGGGACATCAGTTCAAAGAGTCAATGCATTATTAAAACAATATGAAGAAATGAAAAAGATGATGAAAAAGTTCTCGTCAATGGGAATGGGTAAGAAAAAAGGCGGCTTCGGCGGCATGAGGGGATTTAAAATGCCATTTTAAATGCCCATAGGGGACGGTTCTATTTGCCCATAGGGGACGGTTCTATTTGGACAGTTTTAT
>CAZCTI010000034.1:0-15948 GCA_964501385.1 uncultured Clostridia bacterium | reverse complement strand
TTTACAAAAATTAATCAATCAATTATAATAGATAAGCAATGCGGTTGTGGCGGAACGGCAGACGCACTAGCTTGAGGGGCTAGCGAATGTATATTCGTGGGGGTTCAAATCCCCCCAACCGCACCAAATATGCGGCTAAGCCGCATTATTCAATAATTCTTTTTTACAATCTCGTTATATAGTTTCCAAATACATATCCATCAATGCCATCATAAATTATTCTGTACCAGTCTCCTACTTGTTCAATTATTCTTACTGTTGCTCCGTTTGGTATCATTCCTATTACCTCTGCACTCAATGCAGGTCCGTTTCTAATATTAAGAAATCCGCTTGACAAAGTTACCATTCCAGTCTGCCCTGTACCGGGTTGTGGAGTTGTAAGCGGTGGTTGAGTTGTACCCGGCTGTGGAGCTGTGATCGGCTGGGCTTGTATTCCGCTGAAATATTGATTTACGGAATCTGCAATTGCTCTAGCAATTGTATCAATATTATTGGTAATCCAATTTGCATCCTCAACATTGTCATGAAATGCAACCTCTAATAAAACGGATGGTGCATTTGTTCTTGAAACTTCACCTAAGCTTGTTGTAGCAGCTGCACTTACCTGGTCGGGAAGCGGATATATTTGTCTGAAGTTTTGAACTAATAAATCAGCCATTCTTTGACCGTCTGCACTACCTGGATAATAAAAAACTATTACTCCTCTGTTTCTTCCTCCCTGTGCTTCTCCTGATGCATTTGAATGAATTGCCAAGTGGAAATCTACATTCCTTGAATTTGAATCTCTTATTGATGAGCCTGCAGTCATGTCAGGAGTATTTCTAAAATAATTTATTCCATATTGCCGAAGATATGGAATCATTGCATCTGTTATTTTATTCATCCAATATTCTTCGTTTCCTTCTGTTACAAATAAATTATACTCTTGAGTAGATGGGCTTAAATATATAGTAGGCATTGTAATCCTCCATTTCTAATAAAGATAATTTATTTTATGCATTCTAATAGTTACTGTGCACATATAATATAACGAGGTGAAAGATATCGCCGCTTCTTTAAGTGCTGTGGTTCCTATTAACTAAACTGATGGAGAGTTTTAATGTCCCACCTCGTTGAAGCGGAGTGTAGAAACTGCAAGCAGTTTCCTTGTTGCTTAAAAGGGGGGATTATATGATTTACAGAATATGGAGTTTTTTAAAGGAATATATAATTGTAATAATCTTTATATTTTGTATGTTGATAATATTGTTTTCTCTTGTTTTTTCATGATAAGTGGACTCAAAAAAACAGGTTTCGCAGTATCGTTCACCAAAATATTTGCTCCTTGCGACGCATATTCTGGAAACTCGTTGCGTTTGACCTGCAATCAATTTCATATATTTGAGGACATTCCTCATGACCTCAAAGATTTACTCAATAGTAGAGGTGTGTCCGCATATCTATGTGGTCGAAGAAATTGGGTTAGGGCATAAAGGGCAAGCCGTGAACTATTATTCACGGCTTGAGGCAAAAAATTTAAGAGGCATTTATAAATTTTTCATTTACAAATGTATTTACATTATACTACTTTTTATAAAAAATTCAAATATTTTTTTTAAAAAGCATCAATAAACTATATTATAACTCAAGAAGAACATCTTTGTCCTTGTAATATTCTTCTCTTAATAATGACATCAAATGTAAATCAAAAAATTTGTTATCTTTTTTTGCAGCTTTTCTCATTATACCTTCGTATACAAATCCTAACTTTAAATATAAATTTGCTGCAGTATTTCCGGTATAATGGTCTAATGATACTCTTTCCATTTTTAAATTATTGAAGCAATAATCAAGTAACAATTCCATTGTTTCTCTGCCGTAACCTTTTCCTAAATGATCTTTTTCACCTATATAAATTCTTGTGATATCAATGGAATCTGATTCTTTTGATATTTTTGAAAGATAAATTCTGCCAATAGGCTCCTTATTCTTCAGTATAATTGTATATTGTTCATTTGATTGGTCTTGCTCTCTTATAATAAATTCTCTTATAACTTCCTCATAGGTACGCTCTTTGTTAATTGTGAGAAATTCTTTTACATAATCCTGCTGTTCCCATTTAGTAAATATTTCGCAGTCATCAAATGTGCTTTTCCTTATTATAATATTTTCAAATACCATTATTTCCTCCGACTATTAGTATTATAAAGCCCATAGGTTTTATTTTATTTTGTATTTATTATATCTTACTAAAATGGATTTTTCAAGCAGTTGACTATTTTCTTCCACTATTCCCTTGAGACCCATAACAACAAGCAAAAAATATAAATAATCTTTGTATATGTGAATTATAATTATAAAGCAAAGAATAAAAAAAGCATTAGTCATAGTTATATATCTTGAAACTGTTTTTATGTCCAAAAAAACCTCTAAAATAGTTTTGCAAATATTTCCTCCATCTAATGGCACAATGGGGATAAGATTCACATATGCCAAAAAAAGGTTCATATTTGCAAAATTTATGTATTCGCTGTTTTTAAATACTAAGTAAAGGCATAAATTGCATGCAGGCCCTGAAAAGAATAATAATATTTTTTTAATATGTGGTATTTTATTCAAATCCGCATCAAAATTAAACCCAAACAAAGTTATTTTAAATTTTGAAAACCTAATATTTAATAGTATTGCTGAGTATAAATGAGCAACTTCATGTGCTGCAAGAGCTACTACAAGAGTCATTACCCATTTATTTAATCAAATCGAATAATGTGGAAGGATTTATAGAAGCTCCATCTTCCCAAACTTCTATATGTAGAATCATATTTTCTTCGTTAAGAGAACCTATGATATCTCCCTTTGATATATTGTCTCCTTCTTTAACAAAAGTTTCGATTATTTTGCCATAAATGAAAGTTTTCTCTTCATTTTGAACTACAATGTAACCTGAAAGTTTTTCGTTATTGCCTAAAGATAGTACTTTTCCTTCTGTAATGGATTTAACCGATTGTGTATCAGATTTAATGTCTATACCATGATTGTAATATGATACATCATCTGTTTTATTCAGTCCGTACTTGCGGTATAGAGTTCCTATAACAGGTGTAGCTGTCTCCTTTTTTCCTACAAAAGGCAATTTATTTATTGCAGTAGTAAATACATCTTTAATTGTATCTCTGACATGCAAAATTTCAATGCTTGCATTCATTTTCTCATCTGCAGCATTTATAACTTTATCTGACAAGTCTGAGTTGATATTTTTTGTTATAATAACTGCTGCCACTAAGACTATACTGAAGACAACCTGTAAAGCTAATTTTTTGTTAAATTGATCCTTTTTTTTAATGTTGATTCTTTTTTTAGTTAATTTATTCATTTCACCACCCCTTCCCTATATTTTATTAATGTGTTACAAGCTTTATTACAAAATAAAAAAACTTTTGTCCATCTTTTAAATATGGTTAACAAAAGTTTTTAATTCAGAATGACACTTATGATAATTTATTAATTATGCTGCTGATTTCAGTTTTCAGGAAATCCCCTTGGAAAAACATTTCATACTGTACTTCAGAATACTTTGGATTTTCTTCGACTAAGGCTGTTACGGTTGTTTCAGTTAACCTTTCAACATCCTTAATCTTTAACATAGTTCCTTTATTTGCTCCTTTTTTATTGTACATATTTATTAAAACTATAAAATTTTTGGCTTTCGAAGAAATTGTTTTATCTGAGTTTACTTCCTTAACACAAGAAAAATCATTATTATTTATACTTATTACATTTTGTATTTTCGAAAAGTCTATATAAGTTGATGTCAGCTTCTGTACATCTATTATTACATAATCATAATCAACTGCACTGTCTATTAATCCTAAAAATTTCTCCTTGTTAATTTCATTTATTTTCTCAGGTATTCTTGGACATGGCAAAAGAAACAAGTTTTCGTTAATTTCTATAATCCCCTGGTCTAATGTACATGTATTATTAAAAACATCAACTATGTCATATATGATATTTTCATTTACCTTAAGATATTCTGACATTTTTATTTTTCCTTGGGATAAATCCATCAAAAGAACTTTTTTACCTGTTTTTGCAAGTTCAATTCCAATTTTTATGCTTATTATAGTTTTGCCTATATTATTTTTTTGTGAACCAGTTAATATTACATTCATCTTTTCCTCCAAGTACGGGGACATTCCTTCCACCCTCATGACTATCCTTTAAAAGAAGGTGTGTCCCCCTTCCATTGTCCCAAGGGGACGGGGTTGTTGTAATAAACACTAAAAGCCGTGCTCCTCTGATTGCTTTTGTCCAACAAGAACCGTCCCCCCTGGGTCTTAAAACCAACAAGAACCGTCCCCTTTGGGGTTATTCGATTGTACCATTTATTTTTAAATATTCTCCTATAACTTCTCTGACTATAGGTATGGGGTAACGTCCCGAACCTCCCTCAAAAAGAACACATGCAACTGCAATTTGAGGATCATCATAAGGTGCAAATGCAACATACCATGCAAAATCATCATATCCTTCCCCTGTTTCAGGATTAATACCTTGATTTTGAGCTGTACCTGTCTTACTTCCAACTTCCACAGGAAAATTTGAGTACGGCTTTGCACTGTCATCATAAGAAACAAGTTTCATGCCATGTTTTACAACATCTAAATAGCTATCCTTGGATAACTCTATTTTTTCAGATTCTCTTAATGGTATATAATCTGTTTTCTTACCATCATAAGTTTGAATTTCTTTTACTACGCTGACATTTCTTCTGTAGCCTCCATTAGCTATGGAAGCTGCATAATTTGCCATCTGTAATGTTGTATAGGCATTACCCCCTTGACCTATACTAATATTTAAATTATCACCTACAGTCCAAGTTGATTGATTTATATAAGAGTATTTTATTATATCAACCAATGGTACATAATTGTCGTTTGTTTTATCAGGATTTAAGTTTAATGCTTTAAGTCCTTCATAAACCTCACCTCTTGTCATTGGATCTTCTCTGTCTATCCAGCTTACTATTTCTTCAACTATTTCATTTTTCATTGATGAGTCAACAACAAATCCATCATTAAGGTATCTTTCCACGTTTGCTTCAAGAAATAACCTTAAGTAAACACGAATACCGGATTTTTTTCCTTCAATGCTTGGAACTCCACCAGATGATTCCTGGGGTATGTCTATTTCAATTCCTGTCTTTGAATTTAAACCAAACTTACTTGCCATATCAATTATATCTTCTGCATTAACCTTAACGGTATGCTTTTGATGAGTTGCTAAATTTTCACCAAGTACTGTTGTATAATAATAAAAGTTACAGGAATTCATTATTGCCTGATACATTGTCTGTGAGCCGTGACGCCCGCCAAACATATTGTGAATCCAGCAACTGAAGTTTCTATCTCCAACCTTCATGGTTCCGGCACAATACACCGTTGTGTTAGGATTTACTCCCTTTTCCAATGCTGCTAAAGAAGTAATCATTTTAAAGGTAGAACCCGGTTGAATTGCAGTAAGCATTGCAATATTATATAGAGGTCTTGGAGCTAAAGGATTTTTTGATTCATTCGAAAGACCTTTCCAATCCTCTGTAGAAATTCCTGTAGCAAATAAATTCAAGTCATAGGATGGCTCATTTGCAAGAGCCAAAACTTCTCCCGTTTTCACATCAAGGGCAACTAACGCTCCTGAGCGAGCATTTTTATATTTGTCCTTAAAGGTAAAATTTCCCCATTGACTTTCAAACACACCACCTTCGCGAATTTTTTCAAGTCCTTTTTTTAAAGATTCTTCAGCCTTTTTTTGAAGGTTGTTGTCTATGGTTAAATATAAGTTATCTCCCGGAATTGGTGCCTCATTTGAAACTGAGCGAATCATTCTTCCCACATTGTTTACTTCAACAGTTTTCTTACCCTTATCTCCCCTTAAATAATCTTCAAACTTCTCTTCAAGTCCTGTCTTACCTATTATGTCGTCAGTTGAATATCCTTTTTCTACAACATATTCCTGCATTTCATAGTCTTGGGCAATCTTACCTAAGTATCCTAATAAATGTGATGCTGTTTCATATTGGGGATAATATCTAAGTGGTTCTATTTCAATATTTATGCCGTTTAATTCATGAGATCTTTCAGATATCATTGCAACTGTTTTTTCAGAAATACTATAGCAAATATCAACAGGATGATAAGAAAGAAAGCTGATTCTGTTATATCTTTCTCTTAACACCATCATATTTCGCATGTCATAATCATTTATTGATATATTTATTTTAAGTGATTCCCTTAGCATTTCGAACACTTCTTTTGCAGTGTAATCAGCTAATTTTTCTTCTGATTTTATATTGGCAGCAATCCAACTTTTTTTGTTTCTAATAGGAGTATATTCCCATTCAGCAATTGAAATTGTAGGATTTACATGTTTAAGAAGCTCTATTTGAGCAAAATATTTCACATTATTATCAGTAACCAAATTGTACAAAATATCATAATTTTTAAAAGCTAATTCCTTTATAAAACTATATGCAGTGGTGCTTAAATCCATATGTTGCTGGTTGAAATACTTATCTCTGATTGATAAGTCTGTATATTCAAAGCTACCTGTACCATCATTTTCTATAAACACAACAGGTAAATCAGGATATATTTCCTTTAGCCTATCAATAAGAATTTCACCTGGTTTAATTGTTTCATTTTTCGCTTCGTATATTGTTTGAAGTAAATTATCAATGGAATTTTTCATTGTTAAAATAACAAAATCATCTTTTGCAGATGTTGTCATTGTTATTTCTTCATTATTTGTATTTAAACTTTTCTTAATATTTTCATATTCTTCATCTTGAATAAATGAAAAATCATTTAACTTTATATTTTCTCCAAGTCCATTTAAAATTACAAATTCATAGGACAATTTTCTAATTTTTGAATTAGAGAAAAGCGAAGCAAGATACTTGTTGTTATTGATTAAAATTTCGGCTACTGCTTCATTTGCATCTATATTGTCCTTTAAATTTTTTTCAGACAGCCATACTTGTATTTTTGTTTTTGGTTTTTCAGTATTTGCTTCGGATGTAATATTTTCTTTATATTTTAATGTATCATTTTTATCAGCAGCAGGCTTAAGCATTTCCTCATTATAAGCAAAATTTCCTTCGTTTAACTCAATAGGAATTTCATCCTTTACAAGATAAGCAAGAACCATTTCTTTGGGAGAAAATAATTCGCCATAAATATAGGTACTGAAATTTAACCATTCATAAATATTTTCCTTGACAGCATCAATAACTCTTTCTTCAGCAGTGGTATAAGTAATTCCTTCAGCATCCTCCTTTTGTAAATTGAGCTTAGCTGTTTCTATTTTTTCATCAATATAATCAAATGTATCAATTTCAATAGGAAAATCATCTATAGGTCTTTCCATATTTTCATCTAATATTTTAGATAATTTATACGATATTTCATTAAAATCTTTAGCTTTAATTTCATCTGTATACATTTGCACCGTAAAGCTTGATACGTTGTCAGCAAGTATAACTCCGTTTCTGTCAAAAATTTTCCCGCGAGGTGCCTTTACGGGTATGTCTTTTATTTTTTTTATATCTGCAATTTGTCTGTATTCCTGCCCTTCTACGATGGTGAGTACAGCCATTCTGAAGCCTAAAATTACAAGTAAAAAAACTATAATTATATATAATACATTAAATCTGTTTTTAAAGAATTTTAACATTTGCATCATCCTTTTACTTTAAATCTATCAAATAAAAACATAACTAATTTCAATACAAATACAACAAGGACAGAATTTATTACAGCTTCCATAAATATTCCCGGCAAAATGTTTAAAGCCGATTGAACTCTGAATCTTAAAAAGAATAAAATCAAGTATAATAAAAAGTGCATCACAACAGTTGATATTCCTGTTACTGTGCTATAAACAACATAATTTTCCCCAAGCATATCATCTTTAAAATTCCCGATTATTGCCCCAATAAAAAAATATATCAGAGTATATACACCAAAAACATCATATATCATTGCATCAAACATAATTCCAGTTAATAATCCAAGAAATCCTCCTGTCAATCCATCAGATAACATGGCAAATATAACCAACAGAATTAGAGAAAAATTTGGTATTATATTAAAATAATTAAAAAAACCAATAAATGATGTTTGAAGTATAAAACCCAAAATAATTATGGAAGACATTAGAATAATCTTTTTCATATTGCTTCCTTTCAAAACCATTATTTAGTCAGAACATAAACTCTGTTTATCTTTGTAAATTCAACAGCAGGTTCAACAATAATTTTCTGGGTAGAAGCATCCGTTGTTTTTACAACTTCTTTTACATCTCCAATAAAAATATCAGGAATATAAACTTCACCGATTCCGGATGTTACAAGTATATCTTTTATTTCAGCACTTACTTTGCTGTTGAAAAAATACCCTGTTACATTGCCATCAATGCTTCCTTGGATAATACCGCTTTCATTATTGTTAATATCTCTAAAGCTTACTTTGCAGCTTTCGTCAAGAAGTGTAATAACATTGGACCAATTGGATGATGTTTTGGTAACAATACCTAATAAACCAATTTGTACAATTCCCTCATCAGTTTTGACTGCTTGAATAACTATGTCATTTTGTTTTACACCATCGTTTTCACCTTTGTCAATTGAAAACCTGCTAAACCAATTTGAATCATCAAGGGCAATTACTTGTCCAACAACATAGTTATAAGAAAGGTTCTTCTTCATTTCATATTCTGTTTCCAATGCGTCTGATTTATTAACAATATTTTCCAATATCCGTATCTGTTCTTTCAGACTATAAACATTTTCAGTGAGCATAATATTTTCTTCTCTCATTTTCACTATATCTTGAACTGAATAAAATGAATTCGTAAGGGTTATGCCTGTTTTATATGTAACTTTTTGAATGCCTGAAATCAGGCTTCCAAAAAAGCCCAAATTAGCACCCCCAATTCTTCCGATTGATGAAAGTCCTATAACTATTATCAAAATAAAAATAGTGAGAAAAAATAATATTTTTTTATAATGCTCTCTTAAAAAATTCATTTATGCACCACTTTATAAATTTTCGCAAATTTTGCCTGCACCTAAAGCAACACTTTGCAATGGATTATCAGCAACAAATACTTTCAATCCTGTTTCCTTTTCAATATATAAACCTAAGCCCTTCAATAAGGCTCCTCCTCCGCTTAAATAAATTCCATTTGAATAAATATCGGATGATAGCTCAGGAGGCGTTCTTTCAAGAACTCTTTTTATTGCATTTACAATTGAATTGACAGTTTCAATAATCGCTTCCCTTATTTCATCGCTGGTCATGGTTATTTTTAAAGGGAGTCCCGAAACAATGTCTCTTCCTCTTATTTCCATCTGTTCAAATTTATCTTCATTTTCTTCATTATTTTCATCTTCATTATCATTATCTTCGTTGTCAATGTTTTTTAGTCTGTCATAATAACCCTTGCTGGCATTTCCGAGATACATCTTGATTTTTTCCGCAGTTACAATACCTATGTCCATTTTGTATTTATTTTTGACATACTCCTTGATATTCATATCAATATCATCCCCTGCAATTCTTAAAGAATCGCTTTCAACAATTCCTCCCAAGGATATAACTGCAATTTCTGTTGTTCCCCCTCCTATATCAACAACCATATTGCCCATAGGCTGATCTACATTAAGCCCTGCACCAATGGCAGCTGCCATAGGCTCCTCAACAAGTTTAACCTTTCGTGCACCCGAATCATATGCAACCTCTTCCACTGCTCTTCTTTCAATTGAAGTTACTCCAACCGGAACACTTATAACAATGTTTGATTTAATAAACCTTTTTTTATTAAGAGCTTTTGTTATGAAGTACTTTATCATTGCTCTTGTTATTTCAAAATCCGCAATAACTCCGTTTTGCAAAGGTCTTATTGCACTTATTGTTTTAGGGGTTCTTTCAAGCATTGCTTTTGCGTCATTTCCCACAGCACACACTTCATTTGAAATTGTGTTTATTGCAACCACTGAAGGTTCATTAACTGTTATCCCTTTATTGTTTACATATACCAAAGTGTTTGATGTTCCTAAATCTATTCCTATTTTCTGTGTGAAAAAATCAAAAAATCCCATTTATGTTTCCTTTCATTTTTTAAATTAAGCCTTCTTCCTTAAAGCTGAAATATACGCCATCACCAATTATTATGTGGTCCAAAATCTTTATACCCAAAATTTTCCCGCATTCATCCAATCTGTTCGTTAAAACAATATCTTCATGACTGGGCTCACATTCACCGCTTGGATGATTGTGAACTAATATTATGGATGAAGCCAAATTTGCTACAGCTTCGTGAAATACTTCTCTTGGATGAACTATTGAGCTGTTCAAGCTACCTACGGATATTTCAGAAACTCTTTTTACATTGTTTTTAGTATCTAAAAGAATTATTTTGAAATATTCTTTTTGATAATACCTCATTTCTTCCATCATGATAACTGCTGCATCATCCGGAGAAGAAATTTTTACTCTTTCAATTTTTAATGTGCTCATTCTTTTGCTTAATTCTGCAACAGACATAAGTTGTGCAGCCTTAACGTCGCTTATTCCCTTAAAAGATTTAAATTTCTCAATTGTACCTTCCGCTATGTTCCTGAGACCTTTTTCATCTTGCTTTAAAATCCTTTGTGACAACATAACAACATTTTCGTCCTTGGTTCCTGTCCTTAAAATTACCGCAATAAGTTCTGAGTTAGACAATGTATTAGCTCCATATTTTAATAGCTTTTCTTGAGGTCTGTCGTCCTCAGGTATAGATTTTATGGTATAATTAGTATTGTCCATTTTATCCTCCACTATGCAATTATTTGTTTACAGCAAGTTTTGAGAAAAATGTTTTGTCAGTAAATTATTGAGTTTTGTAATGGGCAACCCCTTTACATTGTTGTAGCAGCCATGTATTTCTTTAACCAGCAATTCTCCATAACCTTGGATTCCGTAAGCACCTGCTTTATCTTGATATTCATTGGTCTTTAGATACCTTTTAATAAAATCATGAGTTAAATCATTAAATACAACTTTAGTGTTCTCATAATCCACTATTTTTTTGTGCTCTAAAGTATCAATAATGCAAATACCCGTAAAAACATAATGAGTTTTACCTGATAAAATTTTAAGCATTTCAAAAGCTTCATTTTCATTTTTTGGCTTACCCATTATTTTGTCTAAATAAACAATTGTATCAGCCGCAATTATAAGTCCCTTTTCTTCACAATCAGAATAAGCCTTTAAAGCCTTTTCAAAAGCAACCTTCATAACGGAAGTTTCCGGTCGGTCAAAAGAATTTACTGTTTCTTTAGTATCCGGCGAATAAATTATTATGTCATTTACATACCTTTTAAGCATTTCTATTCTTCTTGGAGATTTTGATGCCAATATTATTTTCTTCATATTAATCCTTAAAGCTTTCTGTAAATTATTATTCCTGCTATTAATCCTATTATTCCTGCCACTGTAAGGTTAGCACTGAAACCGAATGTTAAAGTAAAAATACTTAAATCTAATGTTGCAGGTCCAAATCCAATTCCTTCTCCATAATTTAGGATGGGAAGAAAACTTGAAAATGCTTTACCTAAGATAGTTCCAATAATTACAGATGTAAGTATCAGTAAAATTAAATAAATTGAATTACCTTTTCTCATATTAAGCCTCTCTACTGAATTTTAACAAAGTTTTTTCTAAATTGTCAGTTACAAAAATTGAAGTATATCCTACAAAACACCCTGTAAAAATACTTACTAATGATAATATGGGCAAATAATAGTATAAATTAAAAGTAGTAAATAATATTGCCGCAACTGTTATTTGAGTTGCATTATGTGCCATTGCCCCAAGGACGCTTATTCCGATTAAGCTGAAAATATTGCTTAAATACCTGCAGCCTATGGACATAACTATTGTGCTTACAATACCGCTTGCGATACTGTAAATAAATGTGATAGGGTTTGTTGCAATAAGCATTAAAAGAGTGCTCCTGATTATAACAACTAAAAGTGCATCCTTAAATCCAAATACAACAACTACAGTCAATATTACAATGTTTGATAAACCTAACTTCGCCCCGGGAGCAATGTACGGCAATGGTATCATACCTTCAATTATACTAAGAATCAGTGCTGCTGCCGTAAGCAGCGACAAAAAAATATATCTTTGTGTTTTATTCATAATGTTCTCTTTCTAATTAGTTATAAAATCAATTTCATTATCTTCATTGTTATCTACAATTTTTATTAACATTTTGTTTGGAAGACACACAATTATTTCACCGTCATGGGATATTTTGCCCTGAGATATGCAAATTTTATCTGGGCAGCTTGCGTCGTGTATCCATATTTGTCCATCTTCAATGTGTAAAATATTATAACCTGTTTCGGATTCAATTTTAATCTCATCCTTAACATCATCCGTCAAAACATATTCCCCATACAATTTATTGTCTGAGTAAATATAAGCTATTTTATTATTTTTATTTACAGCATTTCTGCCTCCATAAAATATAAAAAAAACATTAATAATTATTATTGCTGCAATAAGACCAATATCATATTTATTGATTTTCTTTTTCATAATTTTCCTTTTGTCATTTAATAGATTATTTATTTTATCACCATTTATTTAATATTTCAAGATTGTATCTAATGATATAATACATATTTAATAATAATTTAAGAATATTGAATAACATACCAAATTGTCATTCTGAAAGATATAGGTATCCCAAGAAGAATATCCAAGTACTATGAGATTACTTACCTGCTATTAAGAATGACACCTGAATTTGTTTGCTCCTTATGTCGCACAAATTTGGCAGCACAGTTTCGTTCACCAATTTGTTAATTCGTTTCACTCGCACAAATTGGGAACTCATTGAGTTTGATTTACCATCAATTTCTTTCTCCCTAAAGGTCGAAGAAATTGGGTAAAATCATAATCTGTGCTGTTGCCTGCCGCTATTTTTCTATTACCATAAAATCAGTTACAATTCTTGCTAATTTATTATCACTGTCAAAACCGCAATATGTAGGGAAAGTGCCTTCATTCCATCCACTGGCAAAAACAATCATATTTAGGCCTGTCGTTTTATCCATAACAATATCTGCACATGAACAATCTGAGTTTCTCACTGCATCCTTTATCCTATCTTCATATTCCTTTAATTCTTCTTCACTCATCACATCAAGCATTTCCATTAACTTTTCATCCATGAAACAACCAAGTCCATTTTCAACTTCATATCCCATAAATTCATCATGACCAAATGATTTTGCTGATTCGCCTTCCAATAATGCCATTTCCCATTTTACCGGCTCATTGCCATTAATTCTAATTTCAGCAGCAACAGTTTGCTTTTTTCTTTTTTCAGCCTTGCCAACATATATATTTACATTATATGTTCCGGGTTTTACATGCTCTGAGTAGCATTCATCATCATACAATAAAATTGGGTCTGTAGCTATTACCCTGCCAGTTACCAATTTAAGTTTACCTGCTTCTATTTTTTCAATGTTCATTCTCCCAAATTCAGTGTCCACAATACTCGTATTTCCCTTTGTAATATTAAGAACATCTAAGTTTATATACATATTGAGCTCCTTTTGTTAAAAAATTACTTTTTTCTTTCACTTAAAATTTTTGTTAATTCATCCATAAATGTATCAATATCTTTGAACTTCCTGTAAACTGATGCAAATCTCACATACGCCACATCGTCAACATCCTGAAGTTCATTCATGACCAATTCTCCGATAACTTCTGTTGAAACTTCATTTTGAAATGTATTGTACAATTGCTTTTCAACCTTATCTGCAATTGCTTCTATTTGCTCGAGGCTTACAGAACGCTTATCGCAAGCACGAATCAAACCATTTATTATTTTATCCCTGTTATAGCCCTGTCTTGTGCCATCTCTCTTTATTACCACAATTTGAGTTTCCTCAATTTTTTCATATGTTGTAAAACGATGTCCGCATTCCATGCATTCCCTTCGACGTCTTATTTTAAACCCATCATCGGCCGGTCTTGTATCAATAACCTTGCTTTCTGTATAACTACACTTTGGACACCTCATAATACTTTCCTCCTGACCTTTCGTCACCCTAATCTATAGCTAAAAAATTTTTTCAGGGTGTTTTCCTTAGATTCTTCACTGCGTTCAGAATTATTATGCATTAGCCACACCACAATAAACGAATATTTTATTTCAAACCGCTCATGAATTTTTCTTCATCAATAACAAATCTTTCGTGGGTTCCTTCCCCTATTTTTTTATCTTCATCATATGCATCTATTTTGAAAACCAGTCTTTTTCTGTCAATTTCTATAAGCTCTGCCTCTGCCCATACTTTTTTGCCTATTTTTGTGGCGCTTATATGTTTTATATTAACCATAGTTCCAACTGTAGAATATCCTTTTGGCAAATAATCTTTTACAGCATTCATAGAAGCTGCTTCCATCAGTCCAATCATCATAGGTGTTGCAAAGACTTCTGCGGCTCCGCTGCCAAATACTTTTGCGGTATCATTCATTGTAACAATTTTTTCTTCCTTGTATTTTAACCCAATAGATAAATTTAATTCCATTTTTTCCTCCATCATTAAATCTTATTGTATTATACAATAAAACTTAAAAAAATAAAAGAGGTTTTGATAACAAAACCTCACATAATGTGGACATAATGGGGACATTCCTTCATGGCATGACCCCAACGGCTTACTTTCCATGAAGGTGTGTCCCCTTCCTTTTATCAACAGACATTAATTAGTGCATGCACTAACATGTGACATTTTTATTGTCTCTTTAATGCCTCTACCGGAGGCAGGTTTGATGCATTTATTGCAGGATAAACTCCGAACAATAATCCGGATGTCAATGCAACAAATACTGCTATTTGGATTGATTCAAAGCTTACAACTGCAGACAGACCATATCTTGATACAATACTTACTGCCCAAGCACCTAACAAAATTCCTGTTACGCAGCCTATAATGCTTACATAAACAGCCTCCAACATAAACTGAATAAGCAAGTCTTCCTTTTTAGCCCCTAAAGCTCTTCTTACACCTATTTCGCTGGTTCTTTCAGTTACTGCAACCAGCATTATGTTCATAATTCCTATTCCGCCAACTAAAAGGGATACTGCAGCGATACCACCAAGGAGTACAGTCATAATTCTGTTTGCTTGGTCTGCTTCCTTTACCAAATTATTTAAACTTGTTATGGTAAGAGGTTCTTCGCCTTTTTCAAAAACATTTTCTTTTTCACCAGGAACACCCGGTTCTTCAGGCATTGGTTCTTCTGGCATAGGCTCTATAGGCATATCTCCTCCTTCTCCGGGAGGTTGTTCACCGCTGCCGTTATTAGGTTTAATATTGCTTCCCAAACCTACTTTTCTTTTATATATTCTTCCAAGCTGAACCATGGCTAATTCTGCATCTTCTGCACTGTTTGATTTTGCCCATATTTCCAAAATGTCTTTTGTTTTGGCTATTTTCATTGCCGATGTATAGGGGATTATTATTTTATCATCAATTCCATCGCCCTTACCTTCACCTTTTTCACCTAAAACCCCTACTATTCTGTAGCTAATTCCGTCAATTTTCATAGTTTGACCAACGGGACTTCTACCGTTTAAAAATGAATTAGCCACATTATAGCCTAAAACAACAACAGGAGATCTTTGTTTAACATGCAAAGAAGTAAAAAAATTTCCGGAAACCACCGGGTGGTCCTTTATTTGAGGATAATTTTCATTTACTCCTACAATATTCATTTCACTTTCATCTCTTCGCCACCTGATAGGTGTATCTTCAGTATATATAACGGGAGTTGCATATTCAATACCTGTTATTCTTTCAGATAATTTTTCTGTTTCTTCTATATCAAATTT